>JAHLWV010000056.1 GCA_019057735.1 Promethearchaeota archaeon
TTATGTACAATATGACCTAGCTCGTGAGCTACGACTGCTCTTTGCTCGTTATCGTCTAAATAGTGTAAGATACCATCCGTAATTACTAGTCTTGCGCTATTCTTAGTCCACCCAAATGTAAAAGCCTGAGGGTTGAGATCGTGAATTATTCCCAATCTTGGGGGTTTAATTTCCCTAATTGCTACGACTTTTTCTACCGCATCAGCTAAATGAGGGTATCTGTTGGCATACTCCTCGTATTCGATCCAATCGATTCTGTAAATCCACCCAACTATAAGGGGTGAAATTCCGTATTGTAATAATACGATAAGTACAGTAAATACTATCATTAATAGAAGCCCAAAAAGATTACTAGGTAAAAACCAGACGCCTATTGTAAAAACTACGGCATACATTAGCGCAAATAGAAACATTACCGCAAGAGTTGATGCTAATTTTAAACCCATTTTAATTTTCACTAAATCTTTTTATTATATAATTATATTTATGATAAATTTTCTAATTGTTAAATTGCATGCAGTTATTAATAAATAATTTTATCCATTAGAATTTGAAAATAATGCAATTTTAAACAGATTTCGAAAAGAATAAAATGGATTATTTTATTGTTACTTCAACTAAATTTTCAATTATCGTTTAGGTGGTTCTACTATAGATGCTAAGCTGAAGCTTTTACACGAAGCAACAGACAATCTTATAAAACAACAGTTTTATCAGAGCAGTAGCGATGTTATCATAGGGAGAACACCAGAAATTTCAATCAAAATAAAGAACTCGGGTCAAATTATTAAGAAATATGGGGATATGTTTAATGAAAACCTTCATTATTTCTTAGATGGTCAATATATGAATTTTTTTAAGCCTTTTATGATAATAAAAGGAATAGATGAGAATCATATAAGCGAAATCTATCAAGACATTCAAATTAAACTAGCGGCAATGCATGGTACCGAATTTGATGTTGTACTTATGTATACCATCGTCGTTAGTTCATTAACAACAAGTATCCGAGAGATTCAGTTTAATTATTCACTTCAGGAAATTATTGTAAGAGCGAAGAAACAATCTGCTAACTTGAGTAAAAAACAAATTCAGGATGAATTAGAGAAACTATTTATGCGTAATAATGAAAATGTGTCGATTTTGTACAACTTATCATATATTGATGCTTTAGCAGAGTCGTTTAACTATTTAAAAACAGCTCGTATCTGTAAAATTCAAAAGAGTAAATATATTAACCGTATTGTAGATATAGTAGTGAAATCAACCGATCAAATCTCTAAATAGAATAGGTGCCAACATATTCTAATTACGGAATTCCATCAATTTTATAAGAAGAAAGGATTAAACCAAGAAGTCATAAAAACCTTTCAATCGTTTATTTTTTCATATTTCAAGCAATCCGGACGAGACTTTCCTTTTAGACGAGACATTACGCCCTATAACGTGCTTGTTTCCGAAATGATGCTGCAACAAACCCAAACGAATAGGGTTAGCGAAAAATTCCAAGTATTCATTAAGAAATTCCCTAATTTTAAGGCACTAGATAACGCTCCTCTTAACGAAATTCTCAAACTTTGGCAAGGTTTAGGCTATAATCGTAGAGCTGTTGCTCTAAAAAAGATAGCTGAAAGGGTAGTGAACGAATTTGATGGTATTTTACCTGCTGATGTTGAGATATTGAAATCGTTTCCCCAAATTGGCCATAATACTGCCTCTTCAATAGTTGCTTTTGCATTTAATTTACCCACCTTTTTTATTGAAGTAAATGTCAGACGCGTTTTTATCTATTTCTTTTTTCCAGGTAAAACTTTAGTTAATGACAAGGATATCATGCCACTTGTAAGAAAAACACTAGAGCTTTCTAATGTCCGTAAGTGGTATTATGCTCTTATGGATTACGGAGTTATGTTAAAAAAAACTCATCCTGAATTGAACAAAAGGAGCGCTCATTATCGAAAACAGTCAAAATTTAAAGGATCGAACAGGGAATTTAGGGGTAAGATTTTAAAGCTCATAATCGAAAGAAAACTTTTAACCGAAGCTGAGATTCTCAAGTATTTACGTATTGAACCTAAAAAAGTAGGATTAATATTAAATCAATTAACACTAGAAGGCTTCATTGATCGCAATGAGGATGGATATTTCATAGCTTAATTCATTTTCTTTAAGTATTTGGAAATATCCTTGGCGAGTTTTTCTTGTTTTTTCCATTCACCATAAGCTAGGCCTTTTGAACTTAATTTTGAAATTGTTTTTATTATTTTCTCGTCAACATCTTTAACATCTTCGTAGGCAAACCTTGTAAGTGGCAAAGGCATGAATGTGTGGGAATGAATTTTTGCCCCCATGTCAGATATCTTGTACATAAATTCTATAGTAAGATCGATATCTTCTTCCGTTTCATTTGGTAGGTTGAAAATAAAATCTACATTTGGGGTAAGTCCTGCTTCCAATGTTAATTTAACTGCATTATAAACATCTCTAGTGGTGTGACCTCTGTTGCATGAATTCAGTACCTTTTGACTTCCCGATTGGGCACCTAATACGATATTATCGTTAGCAGCATATTTTAGTATTAAACCTAATGTTTCTTTCGTTACATGCTCGGGTCGAACTTCTGACGGGAAGGATCCGAGGTAAATCTTTCCTTTCGGTTTTATTATTTTTGTTACTTCAATCAGCAACTTTTCTAAAAGAGGTATGTTAAGTGATTTCCCATCAGGTGAGCCATAAGAAAACGCATTTGGAGTTATAAATCTAATATCTGTTTTACCATATGTTTTCATGACAGTAACAGCATTACAAATTGATTTGATACTTCTATGTCTGGGACGAGTCCCTAAAATATAAGGCGTTTGGCAAAAATAGCACGCAAAAGGACAACCTCTCGTTATTTCAATTGCTCCGAATTTTACATTTTTGGTCGGAAGAGGAGGATACTTATCCAGATCGATCCATTTTCTCTTTTTTGTTGTAATTAAAATTTTATCTTTGTTAAAATAAGCGATGCCCCTAATTGCATCTAAGTTTTTATTATTTTTAACATTACAAAGAATCTCAATTAATGTTTCTTCGCCTTCCCCCACTACGACTATATCAAATCCCATTTTGAGAGTTCCGTCTGGATCACCAGTTGGATGTGGACCTCCGGCAATAAATAAAACTCTTTCTTTATATTTAGCTCGTAATAGTTTGAGTAAATCTTTAATTTCCCATAATTGGGTTGTGAAAAAGGAGATGCCTAACACTACCTTTTGGTGGTTTTCACAAATTCTTTCCAATTCATTATCCAGATTCTCAGAACCCCTACTAAAGTATAGCTTAATATCTTCCAATTCTTCTACTGTTTCTATTGCTCCTATTAAAGCATTGAAACTGTAAATATTTTTTTTCTGGTAAAAAACAACCAAAGCTAATTTTTCACGCAAAGCTAACACATAATAATATGATATTTGATTTTATATTTAGAATAAAGAATCTATCATAAAATAAAATTATATTACAAAACCAAAGTAATAAAACTAAAATGTGAGAAATTTATGCTTTTTGTAGAATTATTTGCTCTAGATCCTTCCAATGTGGGGATTGCTTGGTTTGATTTTTACTCGATCGGTCACTTCTGTTTTGGAATTGGCGTGTTCCTTTTTTTTAGCTTATTTTATACTATATCTAAACATAAAGGAAAAACACCCCTATTTTCATTACTCTTTGTGTTCATTTTAACTCTGGTTATTTTAGTCCTGTGGGAAGTTTTAGAACATTTCTTATTTATGGATCTTGGCTGGAAATTTGAAGGACGGGCTGATAGCTGGCAAAATATTACGACAGATTTAATAATTGGTGCGATAGGCGGTATTGTGTCTTGGATATTTTGCCACGAAGTCTTTGTGAAGGACAAAAATATCTGGTCTTACTATATTTTCGGTATTTTAGGATTTACGGTGTGGCTTGTTGTGTTCATGATACTACGCGCTCTTACAATAACATAGTATACCTAAACCTATTTTTTTTATACTTTATTTCTTTTTTTTACATTAAATATTATGAACTGAATGAGAGGTGATATTTGTTAACATTAAAGTTTATTTTGAATTTAAAAGAGGCACCATTCCTTTAATTATCTCAGTTCCTCACGGAGGCTCATTCAAAGTTGAAAATATTCCTGATAGAACCAGTGGCATTTATGGAGTGGATAGGGAGACTGTGGGTTTAGCATTTGAGCTAATAAAAAATATTAACAAAGTTTTCCAGTTAAACTCCAAAGATATTAAATCACCATCTTATATAATATCCAAAGTTGAAAGATTGAAAATAGATTTTAATAGGAAAAAATCAGAAGCCTTTCACGCAAAATCTAGTTTGGCTAAAGAAATATACCAATTTTATCACAGTAAGATTAGTGACTTTATTACATATAATTTAAACGAATTTCACCGATCATTATTAATTGATATTCACGGGTTTGATAAAGCAAATAGACCAAGGGGATTTCGAGATGTAGAATTAGTTTTAGGTACTAACAATTTAGAAACAATGTTTAAAGATAAGATATCAAAGCAGGATAGAGACAAAAATTTTCGTGGAAAAATAGTCAAGAAATTCAATGATTTAAACATCCCAATCGCTCCAGGGCACCCTAAAAGAAGAGAATATGTTTTAACGGGTGGATATATAGTACAGAAATATGGAGCAAGTCGAATTAAAGATAGTCAAGCCATACAGATAGAATTTTCCGATACAATTCGTCTTTACGATGAAGAATTAAGAGAAAAAGCCTTAAATTCATTAGCGCACCTACTTTTTGAAGAATGTAAATTTGAGGGATGATGTCATTTATCCTTAGGATTCTTTTTAATTAAGAATTTTATGATGAATTATAAATAATAGAACTCTTTCTAAGTTATTAGTAAATTTACTACGTAATTTTGATTTATTCTTATGAGCGACGATAGGATTGACATTAGCGACCTCGAATCATTTATTGACGGTTTAATAATTTCTTTAGATATGCTTGATGGAGCTGATCCAACTCAATCAAAAGGTTTTCAAGCTTCGTTGGCAAAAACTATCTCTGCTTTAAGAACAAAAAGAACAGCAAAATTTAAACCATTACCTAAAATTTTAGGTAATGTGACTAAAGAGGATATAAAGAATTACTTGTTAAAGGAATTAGAACAATTAAGGGATTATTTAGATAATCAAAAATATCCTAAGGGTAAATTTGATTTAGTGAAAAAAATCGTTCACTTAAGAGCTGAAATAAATCGAATGTAAAATTACTTTATTTTTCATTGTAATTTAGATCATAGGTGATTTATATTTTAATAGATGTTCACTGTCATGCTAATCTTTTCTTAACAATAGATAAAGTTATTGAAGATGCAAAAAAAGTTGGAGTTGAGAAAATAGTGGCCGTAGCAATGAGTTCCATAAGCCAAGAAAGAGTTTTAGAGTTGGCCAGTCGATATAATGAGGTTTTTGCCTCATTAGGAATCCATCCTGAAGAAGTGAAAATGAACGAGAAAATAGAACTACAATTAGATTCGATAATTGACTTAATTAAACAAAATAAACAAAATATAAGTGCTATTGGTGAGATTGGTCTAGATCATCACTTTGTTAAAGATAAGACGTTATATCCTCTTCAAAAGACTATTTTTAATAAAATGTTATTGCTTGCTCAGGATTTGGAACTTCCAGTTAATCTCCACACAAAAGGTGCTGAAAAGATAGTATTTGATACCTTACCCTCTTATAAAATCCCCAATATCAACGTTCATTGGTATTCAGGACCCGAGAATTTTTTAAAACTTGGTATGGATAGAGGATATTATTTCTCAATTACACCAGCAATTAGTTATTCACCAGTTGTAAAGAAAGTCGTTTTAAATGTTGATAAAGAACATCTTCTTTTGGAAAGCGATGGTCCAGTGAAATATTCCGGAAAAATTGGCGTTCCGGCAATGATTAAAAATGTGTTAAATTCTATTTCAAAGTTAAAAGAAATTAATTCAGATGAATTAGAAAAACAAATTGAAGAAAATACGAGAAAGATTTTTCCTAAAATTTTCTAAATTTAACACTTTTATTTGCGTTGTTATTGATTTAAATAACGATTAATTAGATTTTTATAACAAAGAATCATTATTCAAATCTATATATATCAAAAAAAAGAAGTGAAATTGATGAGTAAAAAAGGTGCAAGAATAAAAATCGATGAATATAAAGGACCTTTTGGTTCAATTAAAGGATTCGAATTTACCGCTGGCAATATTATAAGCGAAGGAGATGAATCAGAATGGGAACCAATGGGACCAACCCCAAAACCTCATATTCCCACATTGCGAGACTGGTTCTTTAAACTCATGGATAGATATCCTCCATACTACATGCCTATTTGCGACATGTGTTGTCTTTGTACGTATGGGAAGTGTAATCTTTCCAAGGGTAGAACAGGTGCTTGCGGTATTAACATGGAAACTCAACAAGCAAGAATAGTAGAAATTGCATGTTGTATAGGTGCTTCATGTCATTCTGCGCACGGAGATCACTTACTTCACTGGCTTAAAGAGAAATATGGTAATATTCCAATAAATTTTGGTAATAATATTGCTGTAGAAATGCCACATACCCGACTTGTTGTAGGAATGAAGCCAGAAACCCTTGAAGATTTAGAAACGGCAATGGAATGGGTTCAATATACAATCACTCATTTACTAGCCTCAGGGCACACAGGACAAGAGTCATCTTATCTAGATTATGAGGCAAAAAGTTTCCTTGCAGGATTAGCAGATTCAGTAGGGATGGAGATATCAGACGCCGTTCAAATTGCTGCGTATGGATTTCCTGCGGGAGAAGCAGACGTACCGATAGTTGAACTAGGTATGGGAACCATGGACACCGAAAATAAAGCAACGATATTGATGATAGGACATAATGTTGCGCCTGGAATAGAATTAGTAGATTACATCAGAGAGAAAGGAATTGAAGAAAAACTTGACATTGGAGCGATTTGTTGTACTGCTCACGATTTAACTCGGTATTATGCTGGAGCCAAAGTTATTGGATCAATGTCTAGACAAATGCACTTTATACGTTCTGGTTTGGCAGATGTAATCATGGTTGATGAACAGTGCGTTAATCTTCGAAGTTTTGAGCAGGCTCAACTAGTAGGCGCTCCATTTATTGCTACTAACGAAAAAAATATGGGGGGTTTACCAAATAGAACAGACGATCCTGCTGAAGAAATAATAGACGATTTGGTTAGTGGTAAATTTCCTGGAGTCCTTATATTAGACCCCGTTAAAGCCGGCAAAGTTGCTGCTGAAACTGCAATTAAAGTCCGCCCAATTAGAAATTCTCGAAGCGCTGTTCCCGACGAGGAAGGTTGCATCCAAATGGCTTACAATTGTAATGGATGCGGTAATTGTCAACGTAATTGCCCTAACGATTTACCCATTGTTGAAGGAGTCCGATTAGCGAAAGATGGTGATTTTTCATTATTAGAGAGTATTTTTGACGATTGTTTGGATTGTGGGCGCTGTGAAGCCGATTGTCTGAAAGATGTATCTCCACTAACGCTTATAATGCATGCGGGAAGAGATAAAATCCGAAATGAGAAGTTTAACGTTCGAGTAGGGCGAGGACCTATACAAGATACAGAGATTCGAAATGTTGGAGCCCCGATCGTACTAGGAGAAATACCTGGGATAATTGCGATTATTGGGTGTGCAAGTTATGGAAAAGACATCCAAGAATTATATAAACTCGCTGAAGAATTCTGCATAAGAAATTACATTGTAGTAGTTTCCGGTTGTGGTGCAATGGATATCGGTTTAGTAAAGGATGAAGATGGTCTAACACTCTATGATAGATTTCCGGGGGACTTTGATAGAGGATGTCTGGTTAATGTTGGTTCTTGCGTTGCAAATCCACACATTACTGGTGCTGCGATGAAAGTTGCAAATATTTTTGCAAGACGTCCGTTACGAGGTAACTTCGAAGAAATTGCCGATTACATCTTACATAGAGTTGGAGCTGTCGGCGTTGCGTGGGGTGCTATGTCTCAAAAAGCTGCCAGTATAGCCAGTATGGCTAATGGATTAGGTGTTCCAGCCGTAGTGGGTCCACATGCAGCAGAATATCGGCGTATGTATGTCGGTCGATCTGATAACGAAGATTCGTGGAAAGTATATAACGCACGAGATGGAACCGCCGGTCACATTGTTGGACCTGGACCCGAACATTTACTTACAACTGCAGAGTCAATAGAGCAAGCAATATGTTTAGTGGCCAAGTTGTGTTTAAGACCTGCTGATAACTCAAAAGGTAGGATGATTAAGTTGTCTCATTGGATGGATTTAGAGCGGAAATATAAGGGAGTCGATTTTCCAAACGATCTAGAAAAATTCATTCGAGTAGAAGCGGATATTCCTATTAACATGAAAGACGAAATCGTAGCATTTTTAAAAGAAAAAGGTTGGAAACCAAAAGAAATTATAGACCCAACATTGCTCAAAAGACTATGTCATACATAAAGAATCTTCTTTATTTTTTTATTTTTATTTAAATCCCTTACAATTTTATTTTTGTTCCAATAACTCAATTACATCTTCAGGAAATTCTTCTCCTCGATTCTTCATTCTGGTAAACATGTCTTTAACTTCAGATATCGTGCTACCGTAAATATGCAAGGAATTACTAAAATCTAAGTAGTGTCCCATCTCTAATCCAAGTTGATCAGCGACGTATTTCTGGATTCGAATCATTCCATTTACATTTGCTTCCCACGCCCTAAATAAATCTCTACTCCTCCAGGTTGTCTGCATGATTAATTTATCGTCTTTTACTCGCATATAAATCCTCTGAAGACAAGGAGGATCACTGTGAAATGGATCGACAAGCGGTCGCCAAGTTATTGCTTGAGCTCTACGTGAATACGGTTTTTCTTTTAACTTTTTAATTATATATTCAATTTGATCTATTTTGGGGAATTTAATTATTTCGATGGGTATTTTTTGAATTCCCACTTGGTCTGATATTTTTTTATTTAAATTGAAATCAACTAAATGCTTTAATTTCCAGATAATAGAATCATCAGATATTTGAACTTTGCCTGCTTTCAATAGTTTTTTGTGCTTCCTTACGAAATTATTATCAACGAATTCTAAATCGTAATTTATATGGATAGAATCCTCCAAAGAATAAGGTGTATATTTAAATATTCTATCGTGGTATGAATATGGAAAACTCGTTTCCGACTCCCATAAATAATGATCGTTTGCACCCTCCATGATTTCTTCAATGTAGCCGCTTTGAATAGATCCTATCAAGTAAGTATCTGCCATACAACCGTAAACTTCAAATGAATTTCCATATTTTGATTTGATTTTCATGACTTTATCTTTCCGAGAAATAGGATTGCTCAAGGGGTTTTCTATTTCGATTAGTACAGTAGCATCTTTGGAGGGAGGGTCTTCGTTTTTATCGTATTCAGTTCTAATGTCATCTCCATTGTATAATACTTGAGCTACGGCTGAAAGCCATGCGTCCCGAACTGTTTTTTCAGAAATAAAAATTACTTGCGCCATATTCTAAAACCTTAAAAGATTCACTAAAAATCATATTTTTATTCTATTAGAATCTAATTGTTAAAACTTTAACAAAGCTGATATTATTCCATCACGTAAACTCATTATACACCTCCCAATTAAATTGAAGGGTGTTAATTGAGTGTATCTAATTAGATATTCAATTTTTTATATATAATTACCAACAATGTTTAATATTGGTAATTTCTTAGTCTTCTTAGTAGTTCTTGAAAGTATAGTAGTTGTTTAAAAGTGATATCCTTATCGTTTAGGTTTGAACCGCCATTTAACGAAATTACGAATGGTACAAATCAAATCATTAAATTCGACAAAGAATTAACAGTTATGGAATTGTTAACATTTTTTAAAGAGCATTTTGGCGAAAAATTCTATGAATTACTCTGGGATAAAAAAAAAAAGAATGTATTTAGTTCTTTCCTTTCAATAATCATAAATGGTAGAAGTTTTAGGGATGAGCATTTTTTAAAAAAGATTTTAAAAGATGGAGACGATCTCGCGTTTTTATATCTTTATTTTGGAGGATAATCTTATAGAATAAATTATAATAATAAGATTAACCACATACCAAAACCAGTTAAAATCGGATTTAAAATGTTGTCCGAAATATGGTTTGCAAAGAAATCGACTAATAAGAATAAGATTGTTGATACTGTAGCCATAAGTAAGATTTTTGCAAAACTCACAGGCATCCAAATGTGATATAAATTCATTACAATTAATACAATTAAAAAAGTTGTTACGCCACCAATTATAAATCCTTCAATTGTCTTATTAGAATTTTTTTTCAGGCTACGAGACCCATATTTTTTACCTATAAGGCAGGCTGCAGCATCAGCCCCCGTTGTTATTAATGCTACTGAAGCCAGTATCGGAAATGGAGCAAAAATGAAAGGTACTAAAGACAAAACCATAGGTGTAGACGCTACAAAAGTATTTAGTTCCTCAGGTCTTATCGATAAAAACCAGCGTTTAGCCCAATTTGGAAGCATATAGAATTTATTTAAGCGGGTAAGATCAGCTACTTGAAACATTATTACAAACCCAAATCCTACAGTAATTATTAACCAATGAGAGAAGCTGTAGTTATCTAAACCAAATTGACTTAAAATACCTAAATTTTCAAGAATGGTTCCCAACGACCAAAAAAAAAGAATAACAAATGTAGTAAATAAATGGAGAAATTTCCTCCCGAATTCGCTCTTAAAATCGTCAATCCATCTATCAGTCACTTTAACACAATAATTATTATAATCCCTTTCTGCCATAATTTCAGGGTTTTTTTTAGAGATAATTCCATTATAAAGTAAAGTAGTAATCCATACGCTCATCTCAATTAAAAAAATTAAAGACGTTAAGAACCATAAGAAACTCAATGACTCTAATGGTAAATACGGCGAGTGATACTGAAGCATAAACGGAAACAAAAATCCAGCTGTTAAAAATAGGATTGCTATCAATATCTCGTTTAAGAATAAGTGGTTTTTGATCTTCTCGGTTCTATTTTTTATTACGTAAATGAATGTTAAAACGGAATAACCAATGAAAATCAAAGAA
>JAHLWV010000346.1 GCA_019057735.1 Promethearchaeota archaeon
ATCAATGCTGCGAGATTACAGACACTTATTTCCTTGGGTGATTCTTCTATTTCCGAATTGCTCTTAAAGTATTACGCTAATGGGGCAACCATGGGGGCTTTGCGAAGGGTTGAAAAAGAATTGGGATTCTCCTTTGACGATTATTTCCGTAAAATACAGGATGGTTATAAACCTTGGAAAATTTAAAAAAAAAAATAAGTTTCTAAGCGATTTTATTAAAAACTTTTTTAGGAGAATTACAAACGGGACATGTATCTGGAGGGTCTCCTTCATGGGTATATCCACAAACAGCGCAGACATACATAGGTTTGTCATCTAAATCTTTCCCATTTTCTAGTAATTCTAATGCTTTTTTGAATAATTCATGGTGTATTTTTTCGACATCATTAGCGTAATTAAAAGAACGCTCAGCGCTTTCATTTCCATCGGTTTTTGCATATTCTATGAACTCCGGATACATTTTTGTAAACTCATAAAATTCCCCTTCAATTGCTTCTTTTAAATTTTCAGCGGTTGATTTGATGCCTTTTAAGACTCGAAGGTGATTATTTGCATGCACAGTTTCGGCGGCAGCAGCAGCGTGGAATAAACGTGCTACACCGGGAAAACCTTCTTGTTCAGCTTTTTTTGAAAAAGCCAAGTACTTCCGGTTGGCTTGGGATTCACCAGCAAATGCTGTTTTTAACCCCTCTTCTGATTTAGTCATGTTAAATTTCACTTTAGGTTTTTACATTTTATTATTTATTATGATATTTTAATTTGTATTTTATAAATAATAAAGAATCATTGTTTACAGTTACTCCATTTCAAGTGCAAAGGCTTTAGATTTTATAGTATGAATTTAACACAAGTATTAGTTATATGCCAATTAAGTTCTTGATTTTTCTTATTACTTTCTGTAAATAAAACTCAGCTATTCCAAACCTAATTTTACTTTCAAATATAAGAATTACTATAAACAAATCGTTAACATTTTCAGAAAAAATTAACTCCTTGTTTTTAGAAGTATAAAACAATTTTAAAATAGAATTATTCGATATTTTCACCCTAAAATCCACTTCTTTTAAGAATGGCTTCAATATTTTGTCATTCATTGATGAGTAAATTACATTTCCTCTATGAGTTAGAAGAATAACACCTTTAATATCGTCGTTTGACCTAAAATCGATTAGAAAATTTATTACTTCTTTTTGTTTAACTATATCTAATTTGTTGGTAAAGGGCTCCTTGATAATATCTTCTATAAGATAGTTTAAATGCTCGTCGTAAACATATTCTAAATCTGTTCTAATGTTATTTTTTTTAACATAATTCAAAAATTGCGATTCAATTTTGGAAATTAACTCTTCAAGAAACTCTAAATTTTCAATTGTACTACAAAGAATACTGTAAAATAGCGTTTTTTTTTCAAACACAACGAGCTTTATATCACCCCCCATCTCCACTGTTTTAATTTTATCTCCAATCAATTCCTTGGTGAACGACATCAAGGCTGTAAAGTAGGAAGATATGAGTTGTTCTTGCTCTATAGGGTAAAGATTTGTAAGGTTTAATCCATAAATGCATATGCCTGATTTATTGAAAATGAATAAATTGTGAATTTTTAATTTTTCTGGCGTTTGTTTTATCCTCGATACAATTGCCGAGTGATCGGGAATTCCCATGATAGATTTTTATATTAAAACTATAAAAAGCTCAAACTTTTGCATCCTCTCTAATATAAATTAAAGATAAGCCTATAGAAATGAGTCTCGTATTAGATTCTTTTTAAAATGAAGCCCTACTTATCAAAGCTTTTAACACCAGTAAAACTAAATTTACATGGTAATATTGTATAACCGTTTTTAATTAATTTTTTTTTGATCTGAAATTCTTGACCACATTCAGCTAAAATGGTAGCTGAACCGCCTCCGCCTGCACCATTACACTTAAAACCTATAGCACCGTTACTCTTAGCAATTTTTTCTGCTTTACTTACTATGGGATTTATCATTAAGGGGTGGAGAGATTTCTGAGCGTCCCAATTTCTATTGATAATCTCTCCAATGTAATTTAAGTCAGAATTAATCGAAGCTTTCATTTCATACGCACACTGTCTCATGGTTTCAAAAGAATTGATTGTAGCCTCATCTCGATTTTTATAATTACTTATAACTGCATTATGCATCTTACTCGAACTTCTTGATCCAAAATAAACTAAGATAAACTGGTTTTCAAGTTCTAGAATACGATTCTCATCAATTTCTATTTTTGTTAGTTTTACTTTAGGATAATCAATTTCCATGAAATTTATTCCCCCATATACAGCAGAATACTGATCTTGAACTCCACTTTCAAGTCCAAGTTCTTCAATTTCTAGTTTGTGTGCTAATGCAGCAATACTGTTTTGATCCATGCTTAATCGTTTATAGGTGGCGAGGGCAGAAATTAAAGTAACCGCAACACTCGCACTAGTACCTATCCCAGATCCCGGTGGTGCATCTGCTCTCACAAAGATATCTAATCCATTTTCTATGTTCATTCTTTTAATTGCTGCTTTTAGTAAATCCAAAACACCATTGTATTCAATTTTATTTAAATTAAGAATTTCAGCACTTTGTTTTAGGTTTTCAGCAAAAATTTTTATCGTCTTACTTCCATTTTCAACAAGTTTTACATAGCTATAGAGATCCACGCAAAAACTAAATACAGCTCCTTTTGGATAAAACCACGTATCTGTCCATCCTCCAATGTCGCAAATTCTTGTAGGTGCTCTTGTGAAAACAGAATTTTTAAAATTCATATTAAAGTTTTAGAATAATTTTTCCTATTTTTTGATTCGTTATTCATAGATAAAACTGTTAATTTTTAAAATTAGAAAAATCCATCTAATCAAAATTAGGTGTGTTAGTTCATATGATCTAATTCTAATTTAAAATAGCTTGAACCACCCTCATACTTTCAAGTTAGAAGATACTACCTAAGTAGCAACTCTAGCATATGATATACATTGCTTATACACAAATCCTAAAGATCATTGAGTACACCATGTTAAATTTCAATTTAATTTAGATCGCTGGTACACTCAAAATATTAACCTCCTATGATGTTTTTTCAACTAACTTTAAATATGAGTAGAACTCATATATATAACATTAAACACAAATTTATTTTTAAAACATATTTAAATAATTAATGGAGGAATAAAAAATGGCTAAGAAACCCAACGTAGACGTTTTGTTTGTCAAGTCCAAAGTTCGAGAATATATCAAATCTAAAGAATGTAACACATCTGGAGATGTAATTGATGGTCCAGCACTCAATGATGCTTTAATTGATATTCTTGATAAAGCGATTAAACGAGCAAAAGCGAACGGTAGAAAGACAGTCCAAGAAAAGGATTTATAAAGAAAATCCTCTCTAGGTCTAAAAATTTATTGTTCATA
>JAHLWV010000347.1 GCA_019057735.1 Promethearchaeota archaeon
ATTTTTTCATATATAGATAGTGAGTGATTTTTCTGCAAGGCTTCTTTAATGTTTGTACCTAAATCAGACCGAAACAGACAACCAAATAGATTTCCATCGCATCCAACCCTTAGCTTTGTGCATCCCATACAAAATTCATGACCGGGAGTAATAGTTTCAACTTTTACTGAGTTTGGTAGTGTAAACACCTTTCGATTTTGCATATTGCCCCTTACTTCTATATCAATCGCTTTTTTTTCAAATTCTTCTATTAAAGGTGTTACATCGAAATAGAACTTTTCATAGAATCCATTACCTTCACTAATAGATCGAGATATTTTATGTAATTCAATTATTTGCAAAACAAACTCATTTTCAGCACAAAAATTGACCAAATCATCCATTTCCTCATCATTTATGCCTTTAAGAACAACATAATTCAATTTAATAGGAGTAAGCCCTATTTCTTTTGCTTTCGTCAACCCTTTTAGTACAACTTCTAAGGAATTAGAACCGTAGATCTTCTTATAAATATCTGGTTTTAATGTTCCTAAAGACACATTGATACGGTTTAAACCAGCATCATAGAGGTCTTGGGCTTTTTCAATTAAATAAAAGCCGTTTGTTGTCATAGATATGTCTTTATAAAGTTGCAGATCAGAAATATTTCTGATAATTTCGACTATTTCTTCTCTGAGTAAAGGCTCTCCGCCAGTAAATTTAATTTTGGTTACTTTTAATATCTGTGCTAATATCCTACAAAGTTGAGTAATTTCATTAACGCTTAGGTCCGTCGTTTTGGGAATGAATCCTTCTCGATCGCAGTAAATGCAATTATAATTACATTTAGAGGTTACCGAAAATCTAATGTGCTTTATTTCTCTATCACAATTGTCTTTCATAATATTTTCTTACATTTTTTTTATTTTTTCATCGACTTTCACTTCATTAATAACTGTTATAGGATACTGTCCTTTACTATCTTTCTCATACATCTTTACAACATCCCAAATATTTAATAATGCTATGTTGATACCCATGAGAGCTTCCATTTCTACTCCAGTTTTTGAAATGCTTTTGACGGTACATGTCACTCTAATAGTATTATCGCCTTCATAATAAAAATCAATATCAACATTACTTATAGGAATTGGGTGACATAATGGAATTAAATCAGGAACTTTTTTAACGGCATTAATCGCTGCGATTTTTGCAATAGTAAAAACATCCCCTTTTTTAACTTTCTTATTTTTGATCCGTTCAATTGTTTCTCTCTTTAGATAGATTTGCCCAGATGCTGTTGCTATTCTTAATATTGATTTTTTTTCTGAAATATCAATCATTTTTTCATAAGGAACTTTTTTTTACGTTTTCATTTCCCATACATATCGATAAATTTCGCTATTATTAAAAAATTTAGGATTATAGGAGTTTAACATCAGTCGCCTTGAAATTGATATAAACTTCTGTTCCATATTTAATTCCTAATTTTTGTTGAGATAATTTTGTAACGCTTACTAAAAATCTTTCTGAATTAGTTTTAATAATGACATGGATTATATTTCCAAGGTCTCGAATTTCATCGACTTTACCTTTAAATAAATTCAATGAGCTAACATTTTGAGGGGGATTTTTAGCGAGAATAATACTCTCAGGATGGATACAAACTTTTACTTTTCCTTCTTTTTGATCCGATGTAGTGATAACAATATCATTTATTTTTATTTGATTAAGATTTGATGATGGATCTACTTGGGCGATACCTGAAAAAATATTTTCGTAACCTAGAAAATATGCTGTGAATTCGTCTTTAGGAGTTTGAAATATTACACTTGGAGAATTAATTTGATTAATTTTCCCTTGATTTAAAACCGCAATTCTATCCGCTAACCTTATTGCTTCATATCGATCGTGAGTGCTTAATATGATTGTTTTTTCTTTATCTTGTTTGATTTTATTAATAAAACTATCTAAAATTTTTATGTTCATTGGATCCAAATTTGCTGAAACCTCATCAAGTAAGTAAATTTCAGGGTTGATTATGAAATTCATCGCGATTACTACTCTCTGCATTTCTCCTCCTGATAAAGCTCTAGCGTTTTTGTTTTCCATACCAGAGAGTCCTACGGATTCAATTATTTCTTCAACTAGATGTTTGTACTGTTTATATTTCAATCCTCTAACTTTCAATCCATAAGCGATATTGTCAAAAACCGAAGCAGCTCTTACTAAGGGTTTTTGCCTTACGAATGATAATTTTCTTCGATATAGTGTTTTTTCTTTTCTTGATAAATTTGTTATATCTTTACCCAAATATCTTATTTCCCCTTGTGTTGGAGATTCAAGCAACCCTAAAATTCTCAATAAAGTGGTCTTCCCACTTCCATTTGGGCCGATTATGGCAAAAGTTTCTCCCTTATTAATTGAAAAATTAATGTTTGATAGTACTGAGATTACATTACCATCTTTTTTATAGTAATCTTTTGAGAGGTTTTTTACCTCAAGAAGGCTCATTCTATTTATCACTCCCTTGTAATCGCGTTAAACCGTAATTTAATATAAAAGCTATCGATATTAGGATAATGCCTAACGCTATCGCCATACCAAATTCGCCCATACGCGTTTCCAATACAATTGAGGTAGTAAATGTTCTGGTTGCCCAACGAATGTTTCCACCGACGATCATAACAGCCCCAACTTCAGATATAGCTTGACCAAAAGCTACTAGAAAACCCGCAATAATTGATTTTTTAGAATGTTTGATTAATTCCCACCAAAGTTGTCGTTCATTGGCCCCCAAAGAAAGCACTGTTTCTTTCAAGGCGGGATCTACGCTTTCTATTGCTGCTTTTCCAGTTCCAATTATGATTGGTACCGCTAAAAGAAATTGAGCGATAATCATGGCAGTTGTCGAATATAATAACCCTAGCGATCCAAATATTCCTCTAGTAGAGAGTAGTAAAAACACTATCAGCCCCATAACTACTGGCGGAAATCCCATAAAAGTATTTATTAAATTGCTGAGAAATCTTTTTCCCCGGAATTCTCTTAAACCAATGAAAGAACCAATTGGTAAAGAAACTAAAGCTGCAAGAAATGTAGAAGTTAAAGAGACGCGAAATGAAACTTCAATCACGCTCCAGACTTCTGGATTTAAAGTAAAAATTAAAAAAATCGCTTCTAATATTCCTTCTATAATTTCATTTGACATCTTTCTTTTGTTATCCATTTATTCAAATTCTTGTTGGTAACTTGTCCAAAAATAAATTTCTTCTTCAGTAGTTAGGCAATTATGTGTGGAATTACACATTCCAAAGGCACCATGAAATAGTGTTTCTCCGTTTTTTGTATAAGAATTAATTAAGTTTTGCCCATAATCAGAAGTAAGAAATCCAACAAACCTCAATACGCTACTATATTTAACATGTGAATG
>JAHLWV010000348.1 GCA_019057735.1 Promethearchaeota archaeon
TATCCTCTAAAACTTTATGAATAGGAATTATGGGATAGTAAAGGTGTCCTCTTTTGAATTTAACCAATTTTTACACATCTCTCTCTTAAATTAATTTTTTCTCTAGCTTCCATTCAATTTTAATAGAATTCATATCAATTGTGATGGAATACAATTATAAAATTTATATAAAAATTTAATGCAAATGAATGTACTGTTTAATTATGAATTAATTAGGAACATTTTTTCATGAGATAATGGAAGATATCAAAATTGTAAAAGGACAAGTTGGTGAAGAACTTTTTCTTCTAGGTAACGCGGCCATTGTTCGTGGTGCTTTAGAAAGTGGTATAAATGTTTACACATATTATCCAGGTACGCCCAGTTCAGAAGTCGGAGAGATTTTTACAAAAATTTTTAAGAATGTAGGAATTAATTGGGTAGAAAGTAGTATAAACGAAAAGGTTGCTTTGGAAGTCGCAGGTGCTGCTTATGCACGAGGAGCTAAAGCTATGGTTGGCATGAAAAATGTAGGGTTGAATGTTGCTTCGGATCCATTTTTTGCGCTTGCTACTACTCGTCCAAAAAATGAAAATTCGGCAATCGTTGTTTTAGTTGCGGACGACCCTCAACAATATTCAAGCGCTGTTGAAATGGATTCAAGATATTACTTAAAGCTACTAAAAATACCTGCTCTTGAACCTAGTAATCCTCAAGAATGCCTGGAATTTACTAAATGTGCGTTTGAAATTTCAAGAGAATTAAAAATCCCTGTTATAATAAGGTTGGTAACAATGGTAGCTCACGCTAGGAGCAATGTTAAACTTGGAGAACTAGTACCACCAAAACTTGATAAAACCTTTGATTTATCACCTGAGGTTAATGTAGCGTCAAGACTTTATTTTTTAGACTTGAAGCAAGATCAGATATATAATCGGATGAATCGAGCATTAGTTAAGTCAGAAAATAGTTCTTTAAATTGGATTGAAAATGAGAATGCAACAAATATTTTCAGTTTAGGAATTATTACAAGTGGCGTATCCTATAATTATGTGATTGAAGCATTAGATTTTCTTGACTTAAAGGCACCCATTCTTAAACTTGGCTTCATAAACCCTCTTCCTGAAAAAAAAATCGTTGCGTTCTTAAAACAGTTTAAACAAGTGTTTGTCGTAGAAGAAAATGATGCGTACATAGAAACAGAAGTTTTAGCGATTGCACATAAGAATAGCGTTCGTACAAAGATACTCGGGAAAGATCCATTTTCTTATTCAAAAGAAGGTTCTTTATTGAATTTCGTTGGGGAATTAAATCCAACTAAAGTGGCTTTTGCGTTAATAAAAATAACTGATCTAACACCAAAAATAAACTTAAAACAAAATAAAGAGAAAAAGTACGAAACAGTTAGAAGGAGACCTGTATTATGTGCAGGCTGTCCTTACGCTACAATTGGATATGCTTTAAAGAAGGCGATCAAGAAATTGAAATCAGACTCTGGAAAAGAAATTTACTTTTACCAGGACATTGGGTGTTATACGCTTCTATCATTCCCACCGTATTCGTTTGCTAATGTAAAATATTGTATGGGATCGAGTATCGCTCTAGCCCAGGGCGTTGCTCGCACTGACGACAGCTTGAACATTGCTATTATAGGGGATGGTACATTTTTTCATTCTGGAATACCAGCACTATTAAATGGGATTTACAATAAAACACCAATTTTAGTAATGATTCTAGATAATGGTTGGATCGGAATGACTGGGCAACAACCTCATCCAGGAAGTGACACTCACCACTATCAAGATGGGAATTTTAAGAAAAAAATAAATTTAGAGAAGTTTTTACTGGGCACAGGAGCTAATATAAGCGTAATTAAACGTCAAGAACGCATTAAAGGGAATTATCCTGACAGATTGAGGGACTTAATTTACGAAAAAGGTCATATTGTTTTAGAAAAAAGAGATATGCAGGTTATTGTCATCGAAGATGAATGTATCCAAAAATTTAATCAAAGAAACACTCTGGAAGTAAGGTACATAGATGAAAGATTATGTAACAATTGCGGTTTATGCTATAATCAATTTAACTGCCCTGCTTTAAATGAAAAAAACGACAAAGCTTATATTAATTTAAACGATTGTTTAGGGTGCGGTATCTGTGAAGAAATATGTCCAAACAATGCAATATATGGAGGAGATAATAACGAATTCTAATAACTATACAATAGTAATTACCGGTTTGGGTGGACAAGGATTAATTAGGTTTTTACAGATTATAGGAAATAGCTTGATACAAAAAGGATATAAGGTAATAAGCTCTGAAAAACATGGTCTTAGCCAGAGGGGAGGTAAGGTGACTTGCTTCCTACGTTTTGGAGAAAAGATAGCTGCCCCGGTACCTATTATAGGTTCCGCAGATATGATAATCGCTGCTGAAAAAGCTTGCATTTTTGATGTGTTAGAATTTACAAAACGTGATCGAAGTTCTAAGTTAATAATAGCAGATTATGAGAAGGAATCTCAAAATAATGATTATCCTTCGGAAGAATATTTTATAAAAGTTCTAAATGAGAACTCGGATCATATTAATTTTGTTCCAGTTATGCCAATCGTCGCACAATATAAGAATCTGAAAATTATAAATACAATTATTTTAGGATACATTTTAAGATTTTTACCTCTTAGTGAAGAAGAAATTAAAAAATCTATAAACCGATATTTTAAAAAAGATCTAATCGTCCTAAATCAGAAAGCACTTGAAGAGGGAATAAAATTAAAATAAATTGGTAATAATATAATTGTCATAAATTGAACCTTCATAGGTTTCTTGGAACATGTTCACAACTAAAATTAAATGATCTTCAATTTTTACTTGAAATAGAAGTTAAAATTTTATATTATAGTGGAGAATAATGAGTGTAGAAGCGTATCTTAATAAAGGGATAAAAGAAATTATCACGGAATTTCCTAAAGTTGAGGAAATTTTAAACGAATTTGAGATTGCATGTAGTACTTGTGGTGAAGGTCTATGTTTATTGAAAGACATAGTAGAAATTCATTATATGGATGAGGATGTAGAAGCAGAACTAATGGCAAAAATTTCACACGCTATTTTTCCTAACAAAGCGATTAAATTCCCTAAAAGAAAAAGAAAAACGAGTGGTCCTAAGGAAATCAATTATTCCCCTCCAATGAAAAAGATGGTAGAGGAACACGTTCTAATAAAGAGATGGTTAGCGCTCTTACCGAAAGTAATTGATAACTTAGATTTAGATTCCGAAGAAGGATTACAGCTTATTAATAACGGAATAGACTTTATTCGGAATTTCGCAGATAAATATCATCACGCGAAAGAAGAAGATGAGACATTCAAGTATTTTGACGAAAATTTTGACATGATCAAGGTTATACGCAACGATCACA
>JAHLWV010000349.1 GCA_019057735.1 Promethearchaeota archaeon
AAACTTTTATTAAGAGGAATTCCCGTTTTTCCTCTACTTGTCATCGCATCATATTCCTTTTCGCCGGCTGTATAAATTCGGTCTGCTCCGGGTTCTTTGTTAGAAGATCGAAGACCTCTCATGATGTTTCCGGCTGTCTTTTTAAAAACATCAAGAGGGAGAAAGCTCTCAATATTAATGGCTAAGAAAAAATGCCCAACTTTTAACCTTTTCTGACCATCTTCTACAATTCCTATTGTATCTTTAAGGTATATTCCATCTTGTAATGCTGCTGATAATAATTCAACCAAAGTTGCGTATCCATAACCTTTATACCCTGAAGTTTCTTCTCCCTTACCGCCTAAAGGCAGTAAAGCAGCTTTACCTTTACCCATATTTTCCAATATTATAGCTGGGTCTGTTTCCGTCTTTCCCTCGTCTGTTATTACAACACCATCAGGTAAAGGTTTATTAATTCTATTATATAACTCTACTTTACCTCTTTGAACTATGGTAGTAGCACAATCAATTAAAAAAGGGAAATTTTCGTCTGTTGGTGCGCCCGCAGTTAAAGGGTTTGTGCCAAGCATTGGTTCGACTCCAAAGGTAGGTGGCATGGAAGGTCGAGCATTAGTTACTGCCAAACCAATCATCCCTTCATTAATTGCCATCAGTGAATAGTAGCCCGCAATGCCAAAATGAGTTGAATTTCTGACTGCTACAGAGCCTAATCCATACTTTTTCGCTTTTTCAATTGCTGTTTTCATAGCTTTATAAGCAATAACATGTCCCATTCCACAATTTCCGTCCCAAAGAGCAGTAGTTGGACCATCCTTAATGATATCGATTTTTGTATCTACCTCATAGATACCTTCCTTTATACGATCAAAATACATTTTACAACGTTGTATTCCATGAGTGTCAATTCCTCTAATATCAGAAGCAATCAACACTTCAGCTATAATGTGGGCATCGTCTTTAGGAACCCCAAGCCCAATAAAAACATCTCTCATGAAACTTTCAAGTGTTTCTGCATCTAGATATATTGAATTTTCTGACATTATAATCCCTTCAAATTTACTCATATTTCATTAATTTTATGATGATTAAACTATAGTCTAGCTTATTTTTGGTTTTACATAAAGTTTAACTTAATATTACACTCATAATTACTGTGTTTAAAGAGCTAAATGAGGAATATCTTTAATGCCTAAAGCGAACATTAATAATATAGAAATTGAATATGAAACAATCGGAGATCCGATTTCAAAACCGTTGTTATTGATAGCGGGACTGGGAAGCCAATTACTTGCTTGGTCGGACGAGATGTGCGAAAATATTGCAAAGAATGGCTTTTTTGTCATCAGATTCGACAACAGGGATATAGGCTTGTCAACAAAATTTGAAGATGCAGGTATGCCAAACTTTGTGGAGATTAATGCTGCCTATGCTCGTGGAGAAATACCCGAAGTACCTTACACTTTAGAAAACATGGCAGGAGATGCTATTGGTGTCTTGGATTCTCTAAATATTGATAAGGCACACATCTGTGGTGCTTCCATGGGTGGTATGATCGCACAGATTCTTGCATATAAACATCCAACTCGGGTACTATCTCTCACATTAATCATGAGCACGACTGGAAATCCTGAACTTCCACCTTCAAAGCCTGAAATCTTGATGCAATTCTTTGCACCCGTTCCATCCGAGCGTGAAGCATATATTGAAGAGATGGTCAAACGTGATAGTCTGATTAATGGTACATTTCCTTATGATGAGGATAAATCAAGAGAGTATAGAACAAGCGAGTATGATCGAAGTTATTACCCTAAAGGAATAACCCGCCAATTAGCAGCGATGGCAGTTCCGGGTAATATTAAACCTTACATAGCTGCAATAATAGCACCTACAGTTGTTATTCATGGAAGTGAAGATCCTTTTAACCTTATTGAAGCGGGTAAAGATATCGCAACAACTATACCTGGCGCAGAATTATTGATTCTAGATGGGATGGGGCATAGTTTTCCTCGTGAAGTTATACCACATATTGTAAACGCTTTAGTCGCGAATTGCAATAAGAATGGTAATTAGAAAGTAATGAAAGAGAGCAATAGAGCTGGTCAAGTTCCAAATTTCTATAGAATATGTTTTTTCTTTTCAAACAATATTACTTCCATGTTATGTTGTTTTTTGAAATTCGATTACCATTTTTTTGGTATGATATTAAACGATATGAAAATGAAAGTAGAAGGTAAATTTATTAAAGAAGTTACGATGGATGACGATGGGGACAGCATTACTTATGTCTTCCCAGATACGAAAGAATTTTTATCAATATTACGACGTAGAATCAATAAAGATTTAACATTAGATTAACCTTTATCTTTAACCTTTCTCATTATTGGTAGTTCATCAAGTTTTTATTAATGCATTCATTTTTTTTCATGGAACATTAGGCCCGTTCTGAAGTCCTATACTGGACGGAGAGTAACATGGTCTTTAGCTCAAATTGCTTGGATTCAGGTTTCATGAGGAATATTATCCAATTTTATGTTTCGACGAAGCGATCCCCATGATGGTGGGTGTCAGAGTAGGGCTTTCCGTAGGGAAGGTATAAGCTCGTAATAACAAAGCCGATCAGGCCAGGGATGGAGCAATCGTAAGTTTAGATGTTCACGCTTTATGGTAAGGTCGTGGAGGAGCATATTATATGGTCATAATATTTGAATTGGAATCGAAATCCAGGTTTTTTATAATTCTTGTTCTAAAGTAAAACGTAAAAGGCGATCTTTGTCCTCTTC
The DNA here is from genome assembly GCA_019057735.1 of Promethearchaeota archaeon. Next base: position 2,781 of record JAHLWV010000349.1, read on the forward strand.
AGCATAAGCGATACCAATTCTTTTTCCTAAAATGATCTGCTTATCTAAAATCTTTTTTCCTTGGGTAAAAAAAAGTTTTGAATTTTCCGCGCAAGAATCTTTACCGTTATATTTTTCTTTTGTAATATTAAATGCCATACACAATTTGCTTGGTCCATCAACCAAATTCTTATGATTTTTTCCGATTTTTACTGGTCGATTCTCCAACATTAAATCAATTCCTTCTATGGGGTTAACTTTTCTTATAAAAATAGCACAAGGGTTGTCTATTGGCTCAGTAATGACATTTAAGCAGAAATATACACCATAAATAAAATAAACATAAAAAGTACCAGGTTTCATATACATAACTTGTGTTTTTTCGGTTTTTTTGTAGTTATAAGCGTGACTAGCTTTATCATTAGTACCTAAATACGCTTCGATTTCTATTATCTTTCCTATAATATTTCCTTTACTTGTTTTTTTTATTAGATATCTGCCTAAAAGATCCTTGCCCACTTCAACCGTATCTCTTGAAAAGAAGTCTCTTGGCAGTCTTTTAAATTCGCTCAAATCGGAATCAGCTCTACAAATTTGTAAAATTAAACTTTTATATATTTTAAAGACCTTCTTAATGTAAT
>JAHLWV010000350.1 GCA_019057735.1 Promethearchaeota archaeon
GCTAAAGCAGCTTCTGATATTTTAAATCTAGATATAAGAATTACTCTAGACATGACAAATAGATATATTGAAAATACAATAGAGAATAGAAAAAAAGTTTCTGAAGTGATTAGAAAATATAAACCAAAGATTCTTATTACCCATCCATCTAATGATTGGCACCCAGACCACATAGCTTGTCATCAGATTGTAAATGCCGCTAAGTTTCAAGCAAAACTAACAAAAACCGAATCCGAATATCCGGAATACTACCCAAAATATGTTTTTTATTTTGATCATTCACATTTAAAGGATAAGAATCGAAAAGTGGACTTTTTAATCGATATTTCTGATTCTATCGAAGAAAAAATAAATGCGCTTAAAGTTTATAAAACACAGTTTGTGGATAATAAAAAGAATTTAAGGGTTTTCGATTATATAAAAGAACATGCTGGATATTTGGGATATCAAATTGGGGTAAAATATGCTGAGGGATTTATGAATTCTGAACATTTAATGGTGGATTTTGAGAACTTGAAATTGTAGGTAAAATAAAAATGTCATATGATAAATTCGAAGACCCATTAAAATATTACTTGCTATATGCTTTAGAAGGACAGAAATCCTGGATTTCTGATGGCATGAAAGGTCTTATACCCCAATCTATGAACGATGCCATTTTCCTTGCCAAAAAAGTAAACAGAGAAACGGAAAAAGATACAAATAGAGAAGAAATGAAATTAGCACTGGGAAAAATATTCGAAAACACAAATAATAAATATAATCTGCTGACTGACAAAGCTAAGAGTCATTTGGAAAATTTTCTTTCCGATAATAAGAGTCTGAGTTTAGAAGTTTCACATCAACCAAAATTTTTAGGTGGCGAAAGATTTCTTTTTAACAAAATTGCATGCGGAGCGGCTTTCGCAAATCTTGATACCAGCATAATTCCAATTTTTTACGTTGCTGATTATGATAAAATCCATTCAGAATTAATTAAAACTAAATTTTCGCAAAGTGATTCTCCCACTGGATTTTCAATTTCAATAAAACCTGAAATAGAAAAGGAATTTCTTGGCATGAGAATAAAAAATCTTCCGCTACCATCAGTGCCTTATCTCATGGAGCAATTTCAAGAAATTAGAAAAAGATACAGTAATTCTATTAATTCCAGTCTAGAGGATAATTGGCATAAAAAGTTATTAGAAGAACGGTTAGAGGAAGCGCTTCGGTTAATCAAAATAGCCCACAATAACGCAGAGAATTATACAGATTGGTTCATCAACATAATTGGGACAATTTCCAACATTATCTTTGATCAAGGCTATCTTTTCATTTCTGCTTCAGATTTAGAATATAAGAAACTATTAACACCATTTTATGAGACATTATTAGAGAATCAAAGCAGGTATGTTGATACCTATATAAATTTAAAAGATAAATTTATAGAACATAATATTCGCCCTCCCTTAAGAGAGATTAGGCGTGATTTTGTCCCTTTTTTTTATGAGTGCGATAATGAGCAGTGTAACTGCAGAAGATTGGAATTAACCGGTCAAGATTATACCTCAATGATCCATGTTAAATGTGAATGCACTCATTGCGGGAATTTAATAGATTTCAGTCTCGAAAAGGATAACCCCGATCTTTCTGAGCATGTTGCTTTTTTTACTCCCAGAGTTGAATCCCGTCAATACTTAGTTTCAAAAACTCTCAAACCAGCAATACATATTGCAGGTACAGGTGAGACCAGATATTATACAATGGGAATCCCGTTGATTAAACAATTTGACAAGACAATTACTTTACCAGTTATTTATTTTTATAATAAAATTACAATGAATACATTTATAACTAGAAAATTAGAGCAAGATTTAGTCAAGTTAAATATACCACATTTCTTAGAAAATATTAAAGGGCTTATGAAAAATCTTGGGAAGTTTAGGAAAGTAATCAATAAACCCAACGATTATCCTCAAGATAGGGCTAAGATATTAGAACTCTTAACAAATTTTAAATTCTACATGATGCAACTTGAAAATATCTTAGTAAAAATCCAAGCAACAGATATAACTTCAGAGGAGAGAAATATCGTCTCAAGCTATTTGAGTAATATGTTCGGAAAAATTTCTAAGGAGAAACATGGTCAAGAGACTGTATTTCATTGGTTGGATTTATGTTTAAAAAATGGGTTCTCAAATTTCTTTAAAGATCACCTGCGAATTTATAAACCGTGGCTCCCCCCGGGAATGGAGATTTTTCTCTAATTGTAAAGTTTCATTTGAGTTTGAAGAACTTATTCGCATTGTCCCAATAAATTTTCTTTAAGATATCTAAGGGAAGATCCAACCCATTAATCTTTGTAGCATTATTATTTTCAGGATCTGGAAAAGGTAAAGGTAAATTTCTTACTGAGGTCTCCAAAAGTGCTTGAAATGTAAAATAACGCGTTCGATAATAAGTGGAAACTGGTTTGTTTCGATCCTGCACTAGATCTGAACCAAAGAGAATCCTATCTGAATATTTAATGAAAAATTCCCTTGCTTTTTCTGGATATCTCCCAAGCTCTCGCGCCATCCATCTTGCTGAAGACATATCTACATAGTAATTTGGATATGATTCAAACCACCTCGATAAATGTTCTAAATCTTCTGGTTGACTCCCAAAATGTGCTTGGAGCACTTTTAATTTAGGAAAACTCGACAAAACATCCTCAAAATCATCTAAATGTTCTTTCTTTGTACCATATCGGCTGACGGGTTGATAAACTTTCTCATACCATTGATCAGGATCACTAACATGAATTAATAAATAGAGTCCCAACTCTTCCATCTTAGCGAATATTGATTTAAAAATTGGATCAGATAAATGAATAGTTTTCGGTTCTAACTTGAAGTATTCTTTTACGTAGTCTCTCACTCTCGGTCCGAACCAAAATTTGACAATTGGAAATCCTTGCTGATGAATTTTCTCGATTTCATCAGTCAACAATTTGGAATCCGGGTTTGCAGCAAACATATGCTTACTTCTAAAATACTTTGCCAACACAAACTTATCTGGAAATTTTGTTTCATATACCTCATTGTTGTCGTCCCAGACGATACCAACGGATTTCTTTATATTAAACTCTTCTCTGAACTTGATTAAATTAGGAATCCCTTTCATACTCCCTAAATGAACATGGGCATCAAATTTCGGACCGTTATACTTCGAAGAAACAGTTGTATCATCATCATCGTAGTCTGAAATAAATTTTTGCATTCGTAAATCACACTGAAAAACTATTCTCTAATACATCTTAACAACAGTTTAATTTTTAAATAAAAAGTCTGTTATTTTAATAATTGATACTATGATTCTTACCCTAATTATTTTTTGAAAAGAATTTTTGAAATTTTAACAGAAAAAATAAAAAAATAA
>JAHLWV010000351.1 GCA_019057735.1 Promethearchaeota archaeon
GCAAATGGATCCAATTCAAGTAATTTCTCTTTTTGTACTTCTAAAGTCAGTTTAGAAATCTCAATAATCGTTTCATCTAATAAAGGTTTAATCAGTTTAATTTGAGATCTTAGTTCAGGTTTTTGGCTCATTATTTTACCTATTATTGCCTTCACATTCGGTTTTCCCCCGAATTTTACCGCATTTGTAAGACCAAGAACCCATAGTAACTTTTTTATTTCATCAATATCCATTCCAAAAATCACGCATTAAAGATCGTTATTACAATTCTAAATTTAAAGCTATTTGAGTATTAATAATAAACCTTATCAAAAAAAATATATCATTATTAAGGTGAATATTAGCATAAAATCATTGTAGTGTTTGTAATTAAAAAGAAAATTTTGGTGTTTAAGATCTATTATCGTGGTTACATACTAATTAGGCTAAAAGTAATTGGAACGGAATGGGAAGTTGTAAAAAGATTATCAAATTTAAGATCGAATAATCCGGATGAAGATTGGGCAGTAACTTACACAACTCCTGTTTACGGTGGGTGGGATTTGGTAGTAGAATGTAATTTTACTAAACTTCAAGAACTGGATAAAATTGTAGCTTATATTCGCGTTGACGACGATTTGTCTAGCTGGATCGAGGAAACTACAACATTAGTCTCCAGTAGGCCTGACTATCATAGGTAAACTAATATTAATTAGATTCATTCTTCGTATGCAATAATCGATAATACATCTCTTTAGTATTTAATAGAGAAATAAAGTATTTTAACTTTAAAGTATTTTAACAATTATTAACGAAATTTTAGCCCAGTAGTCGAGTGGATAAGACGCTTGCCTGCGAAGTAAGTGATCAGGGGTTCAATCTTCTTAAAACTTCTTTTAGAAGGAATAATTCCCCTCTGGGCTACTTCATCTCTAATTTAAGTATTGTAAAACTTCGTCTATTGACTTGATTCTTATTACATTAGGTATATTAATTTCTTTTTCGTAAGGAAATTCATACTCTCGTTCTTTTAAGATAATTTGCATGCCTACTCTATGAGCGCCGACTATATCAGCAGCTTCATCACCCACCATTATACAATGTTCTGCGTCGTCTTTGGTTAATCCCATTCTTTTTAAAGTATGAAAAAATATGTCTGAAATAGGCTTTCTTTTGCCAAATTTAGCAGAAGTCACAATAACATCAAAAAATTCCTTCATTTTATAATTTTTAAGCATATTTTTTATAGTTTTATGATTAGGATGATTGGATATAAGCCCAATTTTTAAGTTTGATATTTTTGATAAAGTTTCTAACGTAAATCTCGTTTTATCATCGGGTTTCCATTCTTCTTCTTCACAGGAATGATACAGCTCAGCAAGCTTTTCTAAGAAATGTTCTTTTATTTTCTCTTCTTGAATTTCATACCCTTTTTCTTTTAACATAGCTAATGCCGTCTTAAATAATAATGTAGTTGGGAATTCTTCTTTTGTTTTCATTGCTAATTTAAAATAGGTAGCTCTTTTTTTGTTAAAAATTGTCATGAAATCTTCCAGAATTTGACCTTTATCTTCAATTATTTTCTCTTGTTTGAGGGCTTTAATAGATTTTGACATTCCTCTCCTAAAACAATCAAAATATTTCTCAACTGAGGGGTTCTCAAAAGAAAATAGTGTAAAACCAAAGTCAAATATAATACCCCTTACATTCATTCTAGATAAATAAATTACTTAAAGGAATATTAAGCTATCTCTCTAAGATTTTAATGAGAAATTTATGTTATATTAATTATTTAATAGATATATAAAAGATTGAGCTAAATAATTATTTTTATTAAGATTATGTCGATGGATAAGTGGTTGGATGATGACGAAACCAAAGAAAACAAAAAAAGACGAAATGAAATTTATAACAGTTTATCGAATGAAGAAAAAAATGATCTAAGCAAACAAAAAATCCGTGAATTAGTAAAAAAAGACGAAATTACTAGTAGTTTTGACGAAAGTAGAAAGGATTTTTTAACCAAAGTTTTAGAGTTTAAAAATTGGTTAGATAATCGATCATACATAAAAGGAGACATTGAAAGAGTTCAAGCTTGGATAGAGAACCTATACTCCATGGTTGATATAAGCATAAATTTCCAGAAGAGAGCAGAGTTTAATAATGGAAAAGAGAACTTGGTTAATAGCTATAAAACCATACCAGTCAAATTTTTAGATGAAAAGACGCGGATTGCATTGAATAAAAAGTTGAAAGGAATAACGCGAACTAACTCAGATAATTATTATTTACGAAAGCTAAAAAATATCATTAAAGAAAAATTAAAAGACGCAGAATATTACAATATCTTAAGAGACATATTAGAGAGTTGATTAAATTTGAAATTAGTTTGTCCAATCGCAGGTGTAGGAAAAAGGCTTCAACCATTTACTTATTCAAAACCGAAAGCGTTCCTTAAAATTGCAGGAAAAAGGCTCATTGACCACATATTAATTAAGCTAAAAAAAACATTCCCAAAAAATACAGAAATTGCCTTTATTGTGGGCTATAAAAAACGACAAATAACAGAATATATTACCGAACATTTTTCTGATTACTTTAATATTGAATTTATCGAGCAGAAACCGCTTGGCTATTTAGCAGATACTCCCTTTTTTAGTGGTTTAGGAGATGCTATTTTACTAGCAAAAAAATTTGTTAATAATGACGATTTTTTCATTTTTCTTAGCGATCGGCTTCCAATGGAAGACTATTCTTCAATTCTATTAACCTACCACCAAGGTAAATGCGACGGAGTAATAAATATTAAAAAAGTTGATAATCCTAAGTTTTATGGAGTTACAGTAGTAGACGATGATGTTAAAATAAAAAAAATAGTGGAAAAACCACAAGAGTTTATTTCTGATTATGCTGTTTCTGGAGCTTATCTTTTTGGAAAAAAAATAGTGAATAGATTGTTTGAGCTTTTAGATAAACAAAGCAAAGTTAAGCTCGAGAACGGGAAAGAGCATCTTTTTACACCAGTAATAGAACAGCTTATTAGTGAAGGGATAGTATTTAAGGGGAATATAATGCAGAGTGAAATATTGGATTTCGGAAGACCAGAAACATTACTTGAAGGAAATCGATACTTATTATCTGAAACCAAACTTAATGACCCTTTATTTGAAGCAAAATTCCAAACGGGAAATATATTAGACTCTAAAATTGTTCCTCCGGTTTTCATAGGGAAAAATGTGAGCATTAAGAATTCTGTAATAGGTCCTAATGTTTCCTTAGGAGATAATTTGAATCTAGAAAAATGTATCCTCTCCGAATCTGTAATTGGAGATGGTGTATTCCTAAGAAAAATCATATCGTCGAACAGTATCATCGGAGATTATTCGATATTGGAGGACCT
>JAHLWV010000352.1 GCA_019057735.1 Promethearchaeota archaeon
TAATTTTGTTCTATTGGAGAAGGAAAACAGTGAGATTAAAAGTAAAAAAGAAAAATACCAAAAAAGAGCGAGAGAAAAACGTTTTGTAATATTTCTGTCTGAAATTATGATAATAGACCTAATTTTTATGCCTTTATTTTTTATATTAATATTATTCTGGTTAACAATTGGATCTATAATTTCCGCTCCCTATTTTCTTTCGTTAGGAACTATAATTGTCACATTTATTTTATATGCCGCTATACTAAGAGGGAGGATTTCGATAATTAAATCAAAAGCGAGAAAAAATATACGCAATAAATCAAAGAATTAGAAGTAATCTTTTTTTCCTAACTCTATAATTCATTAGCAGATTGCTGGGGTGTAGGTGATGAATTTAGCTTAACTTCAAAACCAAATTCTAATTTGTATGGTGGAGTACAATCTGGAGTAATAATAGAAGTAATTTCCATTGATGATGTTAAAAAAATAACTGTTAGAAATTAATGAATGAGCAATGTTAACTGCTTTAGTGGAATTTTTCAGTCAAGTACTAAGTGATATAATCGCTGTTTACTGGGCGGTCGACAAATTTCAACAAATTTCAATGCTAATAATATTTGGGACAGGATTTTTACTAACATTAATTGAGTTGATATATTCAGCAGGTGCTATTGTAGCTTTAAAATATGGTATTATGGCAGTGTCATTTATTGCATTAGGATTAGCTTGTTATTTTGATATAATGGATTCTGATGGCATTCGAGCAAATTTCTATAATAAATCAGGAATAATCGCTTTCTTTGAAGGCGCGAATAAACGCTAACTTTTCTTTGACCGTTAAAATGTTCGATGGATCGGCGATAGTTAACAGATCTTCCTCGTCAAACCGTTCTCCGCACTCTGTGCATTCGAGTTAGTCGATGAGAATATTTTTTACACTCGTAAGGTTTTTTCCTATTTGTTAGAAATTAAGATCTATTTTTTTGGAGTTTCTTATATCAATTTATTCCTATTTCAACTAAAATTATTCTTATTTGAAAAATATGCTTTTTTATACTCAAAGAATAGTAAATAGAACAAACACATTCACCCATTTTTTTCCCATATAATTACCCTTATTTTTTAGGCTTAAAATTTAAATAATTCTCTGTACTTTATACTCACAGTATTAAAATAAACACATTACAAGGTGTGGATTTGATTCAAGAACTGAAAAAAACTCCATTTTATAATATTCACGTGAATTTAGGAGCAAGGATGGTTGACTTTGCTGGTTTTAGTATGCCAGTGCAGTACGAAAGCATTATAAAAGAACACGAAGCGGTACGCAATAAAGCGGGTGTGTTTGATGTGTCACATATGGGGGAATTCCTGTTAGAAGGGAAAGATGTAATATCATTTCTTCAATATGTAATGATTAACGATTTGAAGCTACTAGAACCCACAAAAGGACAATATTCATGTATGTGTTATGAAAATGGGACCGTTGTTGACGATCTTGTTTATTACGAGGAAGAACCAGAGCGATTTAGAATGATTGTTAATGCTAGCAATGTTGAAAAAGATTTTCAATGGTTAAACGAGCATATTGGAGATAAAGATGTTAAAATTACTAATTTATCCTTCGAGCGATGCCGATTAGCGTTTCAAGGTCCAAAATCCGACGAATATCTCCAACCGTTAGTGGATGTTGATTTATCTTCGATAAACAGATTTTATTTTGCTCACACCACGTTAAACGGGGTTCCAATATTTATAGCTAGAACTGGGTATACAGGTGAGCGAGGATTTGAAATTTCGTTCGATAACAAATATGCTGAGAAAATATGGAACGATCTAACTAAAACTGGAGCATCACCAGCAGGATTAGGGGCGCGAGATTCGTTGAGATTAGAAGCAACTTACTCATTATATGGTCACGAAATTAGCGATTCAATTACGCCTATTGAAGCAGGACTTTTTTGGCTCGTCAAACCTAAAGAGGGTATCGATTATATTGGAAAAGAAACTTTATTAAAACAAAAATCCGAAGGAACAGATCGAATAATAGTTGGGTTGAATTTGCTGGATAGAGGAATTATCAGAGAGCATTATAAAATCTTTAAAAATGGCAATGAAATTGGATATGTTACTTCAGGAGGATATTCGCCTACACTTAAGAAAACAATTGGTTTAGGCCTTGTTGAGAAACAATATAGTGAAGTAGGAACGGAATTTGAAATTGAAATTCGCAATAAGTTCTTGAGAGGAAAAATAGTTGCTACACCATTTTATAGAAATGTGTAATTATATTACAATGTAAAAGTGAAAAATTATGGAATACGAATTTCCTGATGATTTAAAATATATGAAGACACATGAATGGGTGCGAATTGAAGGCGATACGGCTACAATAGGCATTACCGATTATGCTCAACATCAATTAGGCGATATAGTTTATGTTGAATTACCCGAAATAGGAAGAACGCTAGAAAAAGAAAGTAGTGCTGGTGAAATTGAATCCGTTAAGGCAGTTGGAGAAATTTTGATGCCATTATCCGGAGAAATCGTTGAGATTAACGCTATTATAATAGAAAGCCCCGAATCAATTAATTCTTCTCCTTATGGGGATGGTTGGATGATGAAGATAAAGGTTTCAAATAGTAGCGAAATTAACGATCTTTTATCCGTTGAAGATTATAAAAAAATAGTAGAAGAAGAGAAAAAATAAACTTTTTTTCCAATTTTTAATTTTATTTTTTAATTACTTGAAGTAAGAGTTGATTAATTTGGATTTTGTACCTCATGACGATAAAACTATTACTGAAATGCTTAAAGTTATTGGCGTTAATAATTTAGAAGAATTATTTCAAGATATTCCTAAAGATTTAATTATTAACAGTTTAAATTTACCTTTAGGCTTATCCGAACCAGATGTTCTGAAAAACTTAAAAGAAATTTCTCAAAAAAATAAAGTATATTCTAATTCCTTTCTGGGAGCAGGTTATTATTTTCATTACATCCCTTCTTTAGTTGATTTTGTAATAAGTCGTTCAGAGTTCTATACTTCGTACACACCCTATCAAGCAGAGGCTAGTCAAGGTTACTTACAGGCGATTTATGAATATCAAAGCGCAATCTCTCGACTAACTCAGATGGATGTTGCCAATGCGAGTATGTACGACGGGTCTACTGCGCTTGCAGAAGCAGCTATTATGGCAACTATAATAACAAGGAAAAATCGTTTATTATTATTGGAAGGCGTTCATCCCGAATATTCTGAGGTTGTCAAAACCTATTGTTGGGGACAAGGAATCAATCTTAGAATTATCTCTGAAAATAAATTAATAGACGAATTAAACCAAGATATTGCAGCTGTTTTATTTCAGAGTCCAAATTTCTTTGGAGATATTGA
>JAHLWV010000353.1 GCA_019057735.1 Promethearchaeota archaeon
GCCAGATAATATTAGTAAATTGTACTGACAGTTTTTTGTCTAACTTTGATATTACTTATACATCGTATGGGATTCAAGTTTTATTTTGTGACAATATCACTATATACAATAGTGATTTCGCTAATAACTTGATGGGAATTCGAGTATATTATAGTTCTTTTATTAATATCACAGATAACACCGCTAATAATAACGAAGCAGGAATAAACTTATATGGTTGTGAAAATTGTACTATCTCTGGGAACTTTGTGAATGATAATTATGATCTTATCAATTTTTGGGGATATGGTATTAATTTAGGAGATTGCGAAAATTGTACTGTTACAGATAACACTGCAAATAATAATTATGTAAGTGGCTTAGAAGTGTGGAGTTCTGAGGAATTAGACATATTTGGAAATACTTTTAATTACAACAGATATGGAATAAAAACAAGTGATGTTATTGAGAGTAAAATAGAGGGAAATGTCATTAATGGAGCTGTTTCTTATGTTGATAATTGGGATACGGGAATTGTTCTCTCTTCATATTGGGGGGATAAAAGTGCTAATATTACCCTTAAAGATAACCTAATGACAAATTGTGGGTTAACATTAGGTTATGTTGAAAAATTAGAACATATCACTTCACATGATATAGATGTCACTAATTTGGTAAATGGAAAACCACTATACTTTTATACCAATGAAACCGGATTAATTTCAACCGATTTTTCTAATGCTGGTCAAATATTTTTGATTAATACAAATAATTCTGTCATAGATAATTTACTATTCTCTAACACTACAATCGGTATAGGATTATATTATAGCAACGGTAACACGATTTCGAATTGTGAATTTAAACATAATAAACAAAACGATTTTGAACTGAGGTATAGCAACAATAATGAAATAGTCGGAAATACGTTTGGCGATACTAATGAAAATCACTTATGGTTACTATTTTGCAATGGTAATAACATCACAGATAATAGCATAACTGACGATCCTGTAAATAATCCCCGCACTGGCATAGTATTGGGTGAATGTAATAATAGTTACATTTTGAGAAATGATATTAGTGATTGTTCCGCTGGTATAGAAGCTAATGGTGAATATAATACTTTTTCTGGTAACAATTTAAGTAGTAATTTCGGTAACGGGCTTTTTATATACGGTTACGGGCATAACACTATTACAAATAATACATTAAATAGTAATTGGCATGGACTTTCTTTAGAATCGTCAGATTATAACGATATTTTGAATAATACGATGAATAACAACATAGAATATGGTGTACACTTATTTGACAGCGATTACAACACTGTTTCAGATAATATCTTTCGATTTAATAGAGAGGGGTGTTGGGCGGATGAAGGAGGGACCGGAAATACATTTAGTAACAACATCTGCGAAGAATGGACTGAAAATGGAAATGGAGATGGAGTTACATTTATTCCAGGTTACAATTTAGCTTTAATAATCGGTGTCATAAGTATAATTTCAGCAATTTTGCTCAGAAAGAGATACAAACATTAAATCTTTTTTTTTTTATTATTTATTATCTGTAATTTAAAAATAAAATTATAAAAAAATAAATAAATTAGTTATATATTAAGTTCTTCGAGTTTCTCTTTTGTTGGACAACCAGTTTCCCAATCCCAACCACGAATCTTGTAATATTTCTTTAAGCTTCCATCTAAGTCTAATTTTACTCCTGCTGTTTTACCAGTCTTTAGTACTTTGTTGAGATGACCAGGTAATTTATCGTCTTCTCTTGTTATCCCTAGATTGCATATAATAAGTCTTTTAAGAGTATTTATTCGTTCCCCAACAAGCAATAAAGATTTTTTACTGTAATCAAAACCCGTTGCTGCGTTGATGTGCTTAATTATGTGTTCAAGTGAGGGGTTTAGGAAATTGCAATTTACAGCGGAATCATCTATCGCCCTAATGTTTTGTAGGGCAATAACTCCCTTTTCTTTACCTTTTATGGAAGTTCTATCTCCAGCTTTTATGCGTAGTTGCGGGTACGCGACATTTCCCATTTCAGCGCTGAACCAATCGCATTTTTCGTGACTCGCTCCCACATAACAAGTGATATAACTTAGAGCTTGTCCGGCAAAAGCCCTGGGATCGTGCATGGGCATCTCTAAGCCCTTTACATGTGCTGCTAATTCAGGGTCAACATTAAATTCTTTTGCCATGGTGCGTACACCCTCAGAAAGTATTTTACCTATGCCTTCTTTTTTCGCAATTTTATCAATTAATTTCAAAAGTAAATTTCCATTTCCCCACTTTATTTCTCCGATTTCAATGTCTTTTAAATGTGACTTAATTTTGTCAATCCCTAAATTGTTTTCAACTAAGTAAATTAAAAATGCGATAGACACGCCCCCAGAAATAGTATCAAAACCATATACATTACACATATGATGCGAGAGAATTACTTCTTTGGAATCGTAAACGCCACATAAAGGTCCAAATGCCGCGACAGACTCGTACTCTGGCCCATCTACTTCGATTTCTTTGCCTTCGTGTTCTATAATTGTTGTTTTACCACATCTCATAGTACAGCCCGCACATCCGTAATCTAAAACGGGATATTCTTCTCGTAACGTTTTCCCCGTCAATTTTTCGGCGAAAAATTCGTTCTTAGTAAAATATTGTACTGGCGTGTCACCAAGAGCCATACCTATGTCCAGATAGCAGTTTGTACCGTATAGCGTGAATAGAAAAGGCACTATTGATTTAAGGAGGTCTCCTCTCTTTGCGTCTTCTGCTTCTTTTAACAGTTCTCTACCTATTTTATTATCAGCGATTTGAATTCTTTTAGTTCCATGAATTGCAATAGCTTTTAAGTTTTTTGAGCCCATTATAGCACCTAAACCACATCTTCCTATAGCTCGACCTTCGTCGTTAATTATTCCCGCGTATTTCACTAAATTTTCACCAGCAATACCAATAGTAGCAACCCGAATCTTTTCGTTGTTTAGCTCTTTTTTCAAAATTAATTGGGTTTCGTACGTATCTTTACCCCAAACGGTATCTCCACTTTTAAATTCAATGGTTTCATCGTGGACATATAGATAGATAGGACTTTTTGCTTTCCCAACAATAACTATAGCGTCAAAACCACTGTTATGTAAAGGAATGCAAAAATAACCCCCAGAAGAGCCCTCACCCCATATCCCTGTAAGGGGTGATATTGCTGTTACTGTGTACCTTCCAGAAGAGGGTCTTAAAGTTCCTGTTACTGGACCCGTCGCAAATATTAATGGATTAATGTCTGAAAAAGCATCTTTTTTTAAGGTGTCGTAATCGTCTTTTGAAAGAAGGTCGTAAGTTATTTTAGCGCTTAACCCTGTACCACCGAGGTATTCCTTTG
>JAHLWV010000354.1 GCA_019057735.1 Promethearchaeota archaeon
GGTGTGTGCAAAATTCAGTGATGAAATTAAGAACTATTTTAAAATTATTTTAATCTCTTTTTATACTTTTAATACCTTACAAATTATTGTTGATGGAATAACTAAAGCACATGGGTAAGTATCTCCTTCTGGTGGTTTAGGCTCAAGTATTGTTTCTATTTTGAATCCTACACTGATCAATCCATTAATGATATCGCTGATTTTTGATGCGTGAACTCTGAGATCTATTTCTGTCGACTCTACAAATGTCACTTCTTTTTCAAAATAGCTTTCCGATATTTTAAGCTCTTTTGGATCACAATCTTCTGCACCCAGAAGATTGAAAATCGGATGTTGCATACTAAATACGAAAATTCCATTTTTTTTTAAAACTCTATAGGCCTCCATAAATGCCGCATTTAAATCTTGCATCCAATCTAACGCAAAAATCGATAATGCAATATCAAATGTATTATCATTGATCATTACTAAATTCTCTAAATCACCTTCAACTAATTCAATACTAACTCTATTTTCTTTTATTAAATTTTTAGCAAATTTAATTTGTTCTATAGAGATATCAACTCCCGTACAAATAGCTCCTTTTTTTGCAAGTGTTATAGAATTCTCAGCAGCGCCACAACCTAGTTCTATAACTCTTTTTTCTGCAACATCACCTAGTAGATTAAGTTCAGACTCCTTAGCATAACCTAGAGCGTATTCAATATCATTAAACGACAAATCTCGGTTCTTCTGATATTCTAGAGCAATTAAATTCCAATGATCTTTAATGTTTTCTTTACTCATAAATTAATGAATTCAGAAAAGATTAATAAATTTCATTGTGATTTTTACATAAAAAAGACCCACCATCACTGAATTTTGTATTCACACTCGAATTTTTGTTTATATAGAATGGGCTTAAGGTGAGAGTAATTATCAGAAAGTAGTTACAGCGCAAAAAAAATGATAACCCAGAAAATAATCCAATATCCCGTAATACCCTACAAGAAGCTTAAGCCAAACTCGATCGACGAATTTTTAGAAATTTTCGAAGATGTTTTAGACTTAGATATTGAGAGCGGTATGGACCTTGACTTTATAATTGATACCAAATTAGGAAACGGTAAGATAAGTCCCACATTAGTGCTTGCTAAATCTAAAGATGCTAAAATTATCGCAAATATTTGCAAGGAGTGTTACGACGGTTCTTATCCCTACAAGGAAATCGAGGATGAGCGCATGGTTAAGAAGATGATCGAAAGTCTCGATAACCACTTCATTTTGTTCGAAATAGATGGAGAGGTCGCAGGCTGTTTTCGGTGCGCGTTAGATTTTGAGCACAAAAAGGGATATTCAGGCGGGTTTATGGTGCGAAAAAAATACCAAAAAATCTTAGATGTTACTAAATCGATAATAGGTTCGTATTTTTGGATGTGGAAAACTTTTCAAAAAGAGATTTTGATGTGGTACTGCGAGAACAGGACCGCTCACGCTGCCTCTCAGTACATTACCTCAGTCTGCGGAATTAACACGGTCGCTTTTTTTCCCAACAAAGATGTCTTTTACAATCAAGTAGAGTCTGATGTGATGGGCGTTATTTACCACGAAAAAACTCTTAAAAAGTACAGGGATCGAAAGACGCCTGTATTGATCGAAAACGCTTTGGACAGTTTTCTGCACTGTGACAACCTTTACGACCTCGGAAGCTTTCAGTTGGCCTCTCCCGATTGCGACTTGGACTACGATAAAATCTTCGAGCTACAGAAAGCTTTTAGAAAGGACTTAATTACCGACAAGTACGGCTATGGGTACCACCAATTCTTTATTAGGGGTACAAAGTCGTACTTTAATTTTTTACACACGCCTCAAATTCAAAACTTCGAGAAAACCAAATATCATGTAGATTCTTTGGAGGAGTTGTACATGTTTTTGGAAGAATTTCTTAAGATTATGAAAGAAAATTTCATTCGCTACAGCGAAGTATTTGTTTCAGCTTTTAATCCCGAACATCAGCAATTATTTTACGAGTTTGGGTTTCGAGCGAGAGGATACGTGCCCTGCTGGAATTACAACAAATCCGAAAACAAGTTCGAAGATTACGTGGTGTTTAACTATTACGAGGGCGAGGTTTCACGAGCCGAGCTTCTACCTAAGGGACAAGAGCTAGTAGACTTATTAAATGTTCAAATTAACCCATGATTTTAACTTCAACCTCAACTTATTTTTTTATTTAAATACATTCATCTTAGAATGATTATCGTTATATCAAATCAATAAAAAAATGATGAAAAATGGAAATTAGTTTAGAAAAACCCATTGTAAAAGAGCTTACTGTCGCTTCAACTCAGGACATTTCAGAAATTCAATTTATCTTAACGGAACTTCTGTACGTTCCTGATGAAAGACTCAAACTTGTAATCCTCTTAGAACTTCGAGATTATCTCATGCAAAAATTTTCGAAACCAGATTATCAAATTAGATTTTCTTATACTACTCAAGACGGAATCTTAACGGGATTCGTAATTTGTCAAATAGACGGTGATTACAAAAGCTACGGAATGCCATGCCCAACTTTTGGTTGGCTTCACGCTCGAAATTTAGAAACTTGCAGAGCACTAATGGCCGAGTGCGAAAAATTCGTTCGCGAAAACAAAAAGAGAAAGCTCCGTGGTCCAATCAATTACCCCAAGTTTATCGGGGGCATCGGGTTTCAGACAGAAGGGTTCGAAGCTCCTATGATGAGCGGCGTAGCGTTCGGCGACCCGGAGTCAAAGGTTCTGGAGTACTTACAAGAGTTAGGCTACAAAAAAGACTCGAAGTATTCGTGCCTTGATACTTTCTTAAAAAACTGGGACAAAGGTAAAAATCTAGATGAAAACATAGCAGTAAGGTTTTTACCCCTCGATGAAATAAGGGAATTAAAAGAGCAAGTAATGGGCTTAGCATCCCAATCCCTCTACTCCGTGCTTGCCGATGCGCCAGGCGGTAGAGCTCGATTTGAAGAAATGATGGACGGTTACGCTCAAGCGTGCAAAATACTTAAAATAGTTAATAAAGAATTTCCCAAAGAATACGCCGATGTTCCTGGATTCCGAGAAACATGGGAATCTTGTGACTTAAAAAAAATCGTTCCTATGAGCGTGTACGCTTTCGACCGAACCACTAACGAGCTTGTAGGCGTCATTATGTGCCAACCAAACTTGTTTCAGCTGTGGAACGGGGAGCCACTAACCCACTTAAACGTAGACACGGTTATGATAAAAAAAGAATACGCAGGAAAGGGAATTTTCTCAGCGCTTCATAACATTGGAGTGTTTTTGTCGTCAAATACACACGGATTCGATTACTACGAAGGAACTACAATTTGGGCCAACAACGACCGAGCGATAA
>JAHLWV010000057.1 GCA_019057735.1 Promethearchaeota archaeon
GTTATTAATAGTGCCTTGGTATTTCCATCATTATCGATAAAAGTTTTACCCCGGATTTCAAACCATTCATAAGTTCTATCCTTATTAATTAGCCGAACTTCAACCTTTCCTTCCCCTGTAATAAAACCCTCTTTTAAGGTTTTCAATGTAGTTTTTTGATCTTCAGGATGTATGATTGACAAAATAGATTTTCCTATTCGATCCTTGTTGCTTATACCTCTCAAATTTTTATGCGTTGGTTCATTGATATATTCAAATTCAAAATTCTTATTTATGATTGTAATTAGGTCATTCGCATTTTCCATGATTAAATTATGTCTTTCTTCAGATTCTTTTAATTTTTGTTTTAAATAGTATGGATTTTCTTCCTCTTCACCAAATTCAGAGGTAATTTCGTAACAAACCTTAAATAATCTTTTAACAAAATTCTGGTATTTATTTACAGAATTGTCCTCACCGTGATTAGCCTTATCTATCTCTATTTTAAATTTCTCTAAAAATAGTTCAAAATTATTATTTAATTCATCAAAAAGTGGTTTTATATCACTCAAATTGACCCCATCCCTTTAAAGTTAATAAGACAATAGAAATGTGAATTTGTCTGTTGATATTCTAGAAGTAGAGTTACTATATAATTATTTGTCTAAAATTATAAGAAATTACGTTTGTGTATCAAATTGACAACTTTTTGTTTAAAAAACAACCAATTTGAATAAATGATTTGATGAAATGATGAAAAAAGGTAATTATTCAAAAAATAAATGTGGTTTTTAGTATTTTTTATAAAAAAATAAAATAAAATATGAATTAATTTAATTTTTCACAAAACACACAAATCTCTTATAATCTAACTCGTTTCAAACTTAAATGGCTATCTATTAATTACCAAGAGAGCCCTTAATTAAATTTTAGGTCGCAGATTATTGCATCGACCTCACGCTCGGGAACTTCTTAAGTTTTTTACAGAACAAATTAATTTTAAATTAAAATAGGAAAAGGATTAAAAGAAGAAATCTGCTAAATCGTAGATACCTATTAATTTTTCTACTGTGAGGTTTGCAAATCCTTTTAATTCATCAAATGATTTATTTTGAATAGTTTTTTGATCTTTCCAAAGAAAGATATATATCATACCAAGATATTTTCCGTAAATTACTATACGCCCTTCAATATCAATATCATCATCATAAGCTATTATCCCAAAAGTATTACTACCTTCATATGTCGTTAAGAAACTCATTAGATCCATATAAGAATTTGAGCTCATAAACGCTCTATCTTTTACATTAGCTACTTTATGTTCAAAGCCCATTCCAGCTATTCGAGGTACTTTTAAATGATAAAATCTTAGTGTATTTTCTAATTCGTTTATACTTTTTCGAGCATTTTCAAGCATTTTATCGCTTATGGAAGACTCTAATTCAACTTTATCAATTTTTTGAGAACCTCTATGCTTTCCCTGACTATCTATGAATGCGATGAAAGGTGGACAATTATCACTTTTATGGTGGTTTTTTATTAATATTGAGAAAAGACCACTCTTTTTTTGATATTCAACTTTTTTTCTAAAACTAAATTTACAGTATGGACATATCATATTCACTAGAATTGTTTCTTTTAAACTACTCATATTCTTTCATACCTATAATCTTGTAAGGGCTTATAAATTTGAGTAAATAGAAAACAATTATTCTATGATAGAGCGTGGATTTTTCGCAATTACCAAAGAATTTTATAATTAACAGTAATTTTTACCATGATAAACCTTTCATAAAGCGCAGATCATTTATAATTAGTTTAGCTTCGTGATTAGGAACCTCCATGAAAGCATAAAACTCATTTTGCCAAAATGCTTTTCCTGAAGTAGACGAGCGAATATCTTCAGCAAACTTTATCGAATTCCTTACTGGGAGTAACATCTCAATAATAGCTTGATAATCCTTTTCTTGATTAACATCCTTAATTTTAGCAGAATACTTTGAAGCTAAAGAGAGCGCATTTTTTACATAATCGGGGGGTAATTGAATAATTGTGTGATATATAGGCTCAAGAAGGATTAGTTCAGCTTGATTTAAAGCCTTTTTAATGGCATCGTAGAACAATGTGGATAATTCTGTATAAGCGTTCTCTTCATTCAGTTCAGCAATGTTTAACTTTTTAATTTTAACTTTAATTCCAGTAATTTGTTCACCACATAAAAATCCGTTTGAAAGAATCTTACCAACAATTTCTTCAATAATTTCTTTATAGGTAGAGGTAATTTCTTCATCCATATCATAAAAAAGAAGATTGTTATTTTCAAAGTACCTCCAGAAGTTTTGTATTTCCTCTAATGTTAATTCTGTATGTTCCCCAAATAGTTCTTTCAATCTCTCCTTAGGTTTAATTGTAGCTAAATCATGAGTTTGTAAAAACCTCGAAGTCTTGTCCTTTATTCTTTCAATTTTAAGCTGAAGAGAATTCCCGCTATTTTGCGAATTTGAGAAGACACTGGAGGAATCATACTTACAAGATTCTTTGAACACCGCGCGTGGTTCTGAAATAGAAACTTTGATACCTCGTTTTTCTATTTCATTTGCTGAGATTTCAAGATGTAGTGGTCCAACTCCCGAAAGCAAAAATTCGCCGTTTTCCTCGTTAATTTCAAATTTAAGGTTTGGATCTTCTATTAATAAGTTTTCAATTAGTTCCTTCATTTTGTCAAGTTCTCGCAAATACTCCGGCTCGATTGAAACGGTTACTACAGGAGTAGATACATATTTAACCTCTTCAAACGGAACCATTAGGCTGGCTAAGTCTTTGTCGACTAAAGTTTCGCCACTTTGTAGTTGTTTTAGTCCTTCAACTGCTACAATGTTACCAACAGGTATTTGTTCGACTTGTTCTCTTCTTTGTCCCATAAAGAGAGCTGTTCTTCGGATTGTATCATAACTATTTTCTCTTACCAAGAAAATGTCTTCTTTCATTGAGCACATTCCGGAAAAAATTCTGCCTGTCCCTATTAAAATATGTTTCTCTACTTGTACCTTACTTAAACAAATAATTGTAGGTCCATCAGGATCACAATTTACCATAGCTTTTCCAATATCCGATTCTAAATCACCCTCCCATATCTTTCCAATTCTGTAAGTTTGTGCTTCTTTAGGATTAGGGAGATGGTCAACTACCATTTCTAATATTGCTTTATGTATCGGAAAATAGACTGCTAAGTCAGCGTAACCCTCTTTTGTGTAAGTTTCTTTTTGATAACGAGATTTAATATCAGAAAATTTTAACTCGCTATTTTCTAAAATATTTAATGTAAAACCCCATTTATGGAGCGCTGAGCCGAAAGCCACATTTCCATCAGCAGGAGATACTTGCCACTCTTTTTTAAAGGGTTTATCTGCGTGTCTTTTAATAAGCGTATTAAAATCTTTAATAATCCTTGTATATTTTTTTCTTATTTGTTCATCTGTTAGTTTTAACTCTCGGATGAGGCGATCTACTTTATTAATATAAAGTACTGGTTTTACACCTTCCTGTAGAGCTTGTTTAATCACCGTCTCTGATTGAGTTATTATCTCTTCAACAGCATCAACAACTACTACAACCCCATCTATTAATCTTAGAGCGCGCGTTACCTTTCCACTGAAATCTAAATGTCCAGGCGTATCGACGAGGTTTATTAGAAATGGTTCATGATCTTCCAGTGATTTTTCGTAGTATAATGAAATATTAGTAGATTTCATTGTGATCCCCCGAGCTTGTTCTTCCTCTAAATAATCCAGAGCGCGCGCTTCACCTGCTAAATCGGGTGACAATAATCCTGCCTCGCTCAAAAGCGAATCAGAAAGCGTTGTCTTTCCGTGATCAATATGCCCAACAAATCCAATGTTTCTAATATTCTGTGTTTTTTCCATCATATTCAGAATTTCTGAAATCTCCTTCCGACGAGGCATCTTTACTTTTTACTCTTGTTAATTGTTAATTTTATATTACTTACCATGAGTGATTTGATTAAAATTTTAGGGTTATTTAAGGAAATTAGGAGCGGGAAATGAAATTTCTCATAACTCAAGATCTATTTCATTAAGTGTGGCAAAATTTTACCATACTTTCAGTATGGGTCAGAGTTTTCACAGAATTCATTTCAAATCCCGCATGATAAATGTAGATTGGCTATAGATCAAATTCTCCATCTATTTTAACAAGCCTTTCTTTGATATGCAACCTTTTATTACAAAATAACTCGATCGCTTTAGGGAAAATTTTATGCTCCCATTCTAATACTCTCGATCCTAAAGTGTCTTCATTGTCAGTATCATAAACAGGAACGCATTTTTGGATAATTATTGGACCGTGATCTGATTGATTATCAACGAAATGAACAGTACATCCGGAAACTTTGACTCCATAATCTAATACATCTCTATGAGCGTGCATCCCTTTAAATGAAGGTAATAGAGCGGGATGAATGTTCATAACATTACCATTAAAGGCCTCAATAAACATTCCGCTTACTAATCTCATGTAGCCTACTAAAACGATTAATTCGCAACTATACTTTCGAAACACCTCTATCATTTTTTTGTCATATTCTTCCCGTGGAAGATGAAGATACTTTTTAGACTCAATTAGTTCATAGGGAACATTATGATTTTTTGCTCGCTCCATGCAAAATGCTCTCGCTTTGTTGCATATAAGAATTTCCAAGCTTGCTTTATTTTTTAAGATACCACTTTTACAAGCTTTAATTATAGCTTCCAAATTAGAGCCCGAACCGCTAGCGATAGCGCCTATTTTTAATTCTGTCATAAATTTTTCTAATCCTTTTTATTAAAAAAAATTTACCTAATGTCTTATTAGATGTGTAATTTAACACCATCTATAATGAAAATGTTTTTATTTGATTAATTTATATAATATATAGAAATTAGAATTAATTCATACTTAAATTTAATCTCTGGTATTTGTAGTAATATCTAAGAATTATTCTATTTGTTCTAAAACATTATTTAATGAATAACAATCACTGCATATGTAATTTTAAAGGAGTTTGTAATTAAGTTATTTCAATTAATTCAATCCAAAGATAAAATAACTCTAAATCAAATTAAAGTTCATTAGCTTTTACATTTTGAAATCAATAAATAGAATTATATAAAAGAATTGAAAACATATGAGTTTCGAATCAGAACTACAAAGAATTAAAGAACAAATTATTCAACTTCTTCCTCCCGAGATAGTAGTAAAAAAAATCGAATTTGAGGGACCTGAAATAGCTGTTTACTCTGAGAATTCAAATCTTGAAGCAATTGAAAATTCCGATGTGCTAAAGGATTTAGCTAAATCTATGCGAAAAAGAGTGGTTTTTCGATGGAATGTAGAAGATCGAAAAGATCCCTCTGAAACTGAAGATTATATTAGAAATTTGATTAGTGAAGACGCAGAAATTACAAATATTGAATTTGATCACACACGTGGCGAGGTCATTATAGAATCAGGAAAACCAGGATTAGTTATTGGTAAGAAAGGTGTAAATTTAAAAGAGATTAGACTGAATACCTTCTGGCAACCAAAAACCATCCGAACTCCTCCTCTTCCTTCGAGAACTATCAGTCTAATAAGACAAATGCTTACTAAAGAAAGACAAAATCAGAAAGATATACTCCTTAATATTGGAAAACGAATCCACAGACCTACATTGTTCAAGGAATTGGATATACGTTTAACTGCGTTAGGCGGATTTAGAGAAGTTGGAAGGTCTTGTATCTTAATGCAAACGAGGGATAGCAATATTCTTTTAGATGTTGGTTTGAATGTAGGGAACAAGAACGATCAATTTCCTCATTTTGATCTCCCAGAATTCTCTATAAGGGACTTAGATGCTGTAATTATATCTCACGCTCATTTAGATCACTGTGGTATGGTTCCATACCTATTTAAGTATGGATACCAAGGTCCAGTATATTGCACTCTTCCAACTCGCAACCTGGCAACCATGTTACAATTGGATTTTGTCCAGATTTGTGAAAAAGAGGGAATTCCAATGCCTTACTCAAAAAGAGATGTGAAAAGCGCTGTACTCCATACTATTCCTCTCTCTTGGGGAAAAGTCACTGATATTGCTCCTGACATAAAATTAACTCTTCATAATTCCGGGCATATTTTAGGATCATCTCTAATCCACCTCCACTTTGGAAAAGGAGGATATAATTTCGTATATACTGGAGACTTCAAATATCAGAAGACTAGGCTGCTTGAACAAGCCGCTGTGAAGTTCCCCCGCGTTGAAAGCTTGCTTATTGAGTCGACTTATGGCGGACCGCAAGATCGTATCCCCAGCAGGCAGGATTCAGAGCGAGAACTTAGACAAATTTTAACTTCAACAATTAAACGGGGCGGGAAGATACTTATCCCTGTGTTAGCTGTAGGAAGAGCTCAAGAACTTATAATCGTACTAGAAGAGTTCATTTCGAAAGGTATCATAGATCAAGTTCCCATCTTTCTAGACGGTTTAATCTCCGAAGCAACAGCGATACACACTGCTAATCCCGATTTTCTTAGCTCCGATTTAAGAGAAAAGATATTACACCAAGGTAAAAATCCCTTTATGAGTGATTTTTTCACTACAGTCTCAGGTCGTGATGAAAGGGAAAATGTTATTATGGGTGGACCTTGCATAATATTAGCCACTAGCGGTATGCTCATTGGTGGTCCTTCAGTACAATATCTTAAAGCACTCGCAGAAGATAAAAATAATTCTCTTATATTCGTATCTTATCAAGTAAATGGTACTTTAGGGTCAAGAGTTCAACGGGGATTCCGTGAAATTCAATATTCTAACGCAAAGGGAAGAACCCAACTAGTACGACTTAATTTGAATGTTTTCACTTTAGAAGGATTTAGCGGTCATTCATCACGCAGCCAAATATCTCAATTCCTACGCAGAATTCAACCCAAACCAAAACTTGTCATAACAAATCACGGAGAAGAGAGTAAATGCGTGAGTTTATCGACGATGATTCATAAGAAATTAAGGAAAGCAACTAAAAGCCCTAGGAATAGAGAGACATTGCTCCTAAAATAAGATCTAATCGACACTTTTCTCATTTTATATTTTATTGTTATAAACTCGTGAAAAATTCACTTGGAATTGCCCTAATTTATATAATTAGAAAAATATAAGTATACACTAATGATAATTAATTTTCAAAAGAGTTGATTTTATGCCGTCAATCGAATTAAAAATTGAACTGGATTCACCTGTAGAGAAGATTTACGAAATTCTTAACGATTATTTGACTCTGCCAAGGTGGAATATTGTAGTTTCTGAAAGTACACAGCTTGAACCTAAAAAATATTTCTTTAAAACGAATGTGGGAGATGTTACCAACACAGAAATAGAAAACATACCCTGTGAAAAAATGACATCCATTCAGGAGGGTAGCCCGATGCAAAAACTTGGATATATTTTCGAAGATAAAGGTGATTCTACTATTGTCACATTATGGGCTGAATTTGAATTGGAAGATCAAAGAACTATTATGGAAATGGCTGGAGACTTATTTTTAAAGAGTTTAAAAGTATACGCTGATTATCTCAGTTCTGGTGGAAACCCCGAAGAATATAAGAAGTCTTTTAGTAAAATTAAAAAAGCCTAAATGGAGTTCCACTATTTTTTTTTATTTCTAATTATTTTTAATTTACAAAAACACCTCTGATTGATACATCTCTTTTTTTAGAAAATAGAAAATCCACGCATCTTATTTAGGAAGATCAATTTTTTTAACCAGCAATTATTTATTACTTTAAAATTGAACATGTGATATCTTTGAGATTTAAAAGGTTAAAAATAAGAGAAAACTCGATTAAAATTACACGAAGGATTATTCAGATTTTAGCTTTTTTAATTATCAATTACATAATTCTCGAAGCAATTTTACCAATTAATTTATTGAGTTTAGAAGGGCTTGTTAAAATCTTACCTATTTTAAATTCACCAAGAAATCCGTTATCTCAAGGCGGAGGAATTTTAGAATACATCTTTTTTTCCATGGCAGAAGGAGTTTTTCCTTTTTTCCTTATCGCAGTTTTATTGTTGGTTTTGTTATTCTCGAACCGATTCTTTTGCGGTTGGATATGTCCTATTGGCGCGATTCAAGATGCGTGTGCTGCGATCCCTACTAAAAAAAGGAAATTTAAGATTCAAACACATAAGACTCTGTTAAACATGAAGTATGTGTTCATAATTATTATAATTATCATTATCTTTCCATTAGGAATTACTAAAAATGCAAATATTTTGTTTTATGTCGATTTTAAAACCCAATTAGGTATTTTCGCTCAACAACCTATTGGATTTTTTTCGCTTTCGGAATTTATCTTCGTCTTTTTCCCCTACTTAGTCCAGAACATCTTTCTTCCAGCACAATTTGGTGCTCTCGAATTAGGAGGTTATCTCATCTTATTTTTTTACTCATTGATTATAGTATTGTCAGTTTGGTATCCAAGAATATACTGCAGGTATATATGCCCATTTGCAGCTATTTCCTCGGCAGTTTCAGAGTATTCCTTTTTGAAACTGGCGCGAAACCCTGTAAAGTGTGTCGGTCGATCAGAATGCGGTGTTTGTGAGGATGTCTGTCCAAAACAGATACGTATATTAGACGAACCATTTGACTTCTTTACAGGAAAAGGCGAGTGTAATCTCTGTATGGAATGTAAGGAGAAGTGTCCTTACAACGCCATAGATATTAAATTTGGAAGTGTATGATCATTCTCCATTAATACTAATAAATGTAAGTGAGTTAATACGTGGATCCTAAAAATCTTAAAATCTATAGACTCCATATGAGACGAGATTCAGATATAAAAGAGAAGGCTATATCCGATTCGCAAGCAGTAAGATATTACGAAGAAGATGAAGAATCAAAAATTGATATCCGACCTGCATTCTTTCGAGATGTTGATCGTATTGTTCACAGTAAAGCTTACGCTCGCTATATAGATAAAACTCAAGTGTTTTTTGGCATTAATAACGCAAATATTACTCATCGTTCTTTACATGTAATTTTAGTAGCTAGAATTGCACGTCAAATAGGACGAATTTTGAAATTTAATACGGATTTAATAGAAGCAATAGCTTTAAGTCACGATGTAGGACATTCCCCATTTGGACACTTAGGTGAAGCTATTTTAAACGATATAAGTTTGAAAAATCATATGGGTGTTTTTAACCATAATGCTCAAGGGATTAGGTGGTTATCTTCTCTTGAAAAAAGATTTCCTGACAAACCCGCAAAAGGATTAAATCTAACTCTTCAAGTGCTAGATGGCGTTCTTTGTCATGATGGTGAAGTTAACGAGAGAGCGTTGAAACCAGTGATAATAAATGGGAAGAGCTGGGAAGATCATTTTAAAGAATATAAAGAAAGTTTTGACGTTAATCAAATTAAAAGAATACCTATGTCTTTTGAAGGCATCGCAGTAAGATTTGCAGATTCTGTCGCCTACATTGGTCGAGATATTGAAGACGCAATTCTATTGAAAATAATTAAAAGATCAGATATCCCTAAAAGTTGTAGAAATGTACTTGGCGATACTAATCGAAAAATTATGAAAACCCTCATCATGGACTTATTGAACACAAGTTTACATAATGATTTAATCGGATACAGTGAAGACGTTTTTGAAGCATTCCAAGAATTAAAGAGATTTAATTACGATAGTATATATAGTAGAAGAGATATGCACAAAAGTAAAGATTCTAAATTTTCCTACTTGGAAAATCTAACAAAGCAATTCAACCTAATTTTTGAAAATTCTCTCCGAGATTTAGAGGAAGAAAACGTTAAAGCTCCTATTTTTGTCGACCACATAGAATATATTGATGATGAAAAATATACTACCTATTTCGAACCAAATAAGCAAAATGGAAATCTTAAGTTAGTAGCTCGTGATTTTATCGCAGGTATGAGTGACAAGTATTTTCAGGAGATTTTTTCCCTTTATAACACTGATTAGATAAATTAGTTTTATGTATACAATTATCTTTCTAAAGAAAAGTGGATTACACTTGGAGGATAAGGTATTACTTTTAGTTTAACGGGGTTTTGTTTTTTTCAGTTTCCCAAAATACGCAGAAAACGCGTAATTTCACGGGGTATTAATACTCAGAAGAGCATTAATAAAAACAAGTTTTTTTTTTTATAATCCTCCATGTAAACCTAGTGTAATCCAATACATCATAAGGTTATGAAGTAATATAAATCTATCTTTATTCAAAGATAGGTATTTTTTTTTACACTATAAAATCTTAACCTTTAGTAGGCTTTTTGGATTAGCCATCTTTTCAAAATAAAAAGTTTTTTTAGATAATACCGACTATAACTTATTAATAATCATTGATTTTAAAGCCCAGTGGTGTAGCGGTCAAGCATCTGGGGCCCTGAACCCC
Source organism: Promethearchaeota archaeon (assembly GCA_019057735.1). The sequence continues at coordinate 10,442 of JAHLWV010000057.1, forward strand.
GTGACCACGGTTCGAAAAACTAGCGAATTTATCGAGTATCGAAATTCCGTGCTGGGCTATAAATCTTTTTTTAAATTATACTCTATGTAATGAGTATATCTTTCATCCTGCAACAATTTGTTTATTTTCTCATGAGCTATATTTGTTAATCTTAAGTAAGTTTTTTCGTCGTTTCGTATAATTTCAATTAACTTTCTCTTTTTCAAGTTTCCAGTAACTCTTCTTAAATGTCGATTGGATATATTAAGATTATTTTTAATTTTTATACAACTAATAATATCAACTCCTTCAATTTGATTTAGAATATAGATGTGAAGTATGTGCTTTTTCCAAATCTCACCTTGTTTAAATAATAGATTAAATGGATCCTTAATACTTAATATTCGTATTTTAAAGTTTTTAGAATTTCTTGATATTTCTTCAAATAAAGACTTTGCTTGATCTGAGAAAGGTTTTTCTAATATTACTTCAGCTACAATAACAAATTTTGTTGCATGAAGTA
>JAHLWV010000058.1 GCA_019057735.1 Promethearchaeota archaeon
GAGATTTCACTCATGCGATTAGTAGAGAACAAATAAAAGTTACAAAAGGAAAAATTATTGATGTAATACGCCTAACTCGAGCAATAACCCTTGTTATAAGGGCTAAATAATTTTTTTTTCTTATATAAATTTAATTTAATTAACATTCTAAGATTAAATGTTGATATTATTAGGTTAGAAATGAAAATCTTTATAAGCTTACTTATAACATTTATCTTCTGTATCACTTAATCTAAAATACAATACTAAATAAAGTTTAAAATAAAAATAAAAAAGTTGATTATTGGATGAAAAGAGAAATTGCTGTAGTAGGAATAATAGCTGGTCTTGTATTGGGATTCGGTCTTGGATGGTTTATCCCTTCACTTCTAGTAGAAGGACCTAGTGGATCATTACTCTCTCAGATTAAGGCACGAGGTTCAATTATTATAGGGACTAGTTCTGATTGGCCACCCTTCGAGATATATAATGTTACTACTGATCAATACGAAGGTTTCGATATCGATCTATGTAATTTAATTGCTGCGGAACTCGGCGTTACTATTGAGTGGTCAGACATGTCCTTTGGTGCTCTGATTGATTCTTGTCTTACAGGCTTGATTGATATGATTGCGGCCGCAATGTTCGTCACACCTTCACGTGCACAACAACTCGCATTCTCTGTCGGGTATATTCGAACAAATATGGTTTGTGTAGTCTTGGAAAATTCAACAATGACTGTGGATAGTTATACGGATCTTTTGGGTTATGAGGTCGATGTTCTAACGGGTTCTGCTGAAATGTGGGAGTTAGATGACGCAGGTATACCTTATAATGATTACCCTAAAGCTGACGTCATGGCCGCAAACCTTGTTGCTAATATTTCCCAAGTAGCTTTCGTAGACGAACCAGTCTTTACCGTCTGGTCGAGAATTTACGACCTCAAAGTTGTTTATACTGTGCTTGCTGAACCTTGCGCGCTCTTTACCCGTTGGGGGGAACCTGAACTGATGGCAGTGATAAATGATGTTATTCTTAAAGCCTATACAGATGGAACCCTTGATGCCCTCATCGAAAAGTGGTTTACGTGAAAGTGATTCCAAACCCCCCTTACCACTTATTTTTCATTAATGTGAATAGATTGCCTACAACGCTGTTGTTCACTGATTTAGTTTTATTGGGATGTTTCATGCAGTGTGTATCCCAGACCAAATCTTTTTTTTTTATATTAAAATTCTTAAACCTCAGAATAAAACACCATATTTTCTAAAATTTCACCCAAGTTTTTGATTATAAATCTTAGGTTACAACCCAAAAATTATAAAATATTTTCCATTATTAGATGATAACCATGTTGTTTCAAGTAGAATCAGAATTTACAGGTTTAGTTATAGGAATTGTCATAGCAATAACCGTTTCCATTATCGTCTTCATAATCGGGATGTACACTATGAGATGGTATGCCAAGAAAAAGGGGTGGGACGATTCTATCAAGACTGCTTTTATAGTCAATATCGTATTACTCATACTAAATATTCCGATTAATCTTCTATTTTATTTCCAGTTTGGTGATAATTTAATTACTGGTGTAATTAGTTTAGTAATTAACATTATTATTGGGGTTATGGCTGTTATGATACTTTATAAAAAGAAATTCAGGGATTCATTTCTGTTTGTTTTCGTCATTCAACTCATTCTTTTTACAATAACTCCCATATTAAGTTTCATTAAAGGATTCATTTCATTCTTAATATTTTTTCCAGACATAGCTTTTAATACTATTATCATTATATGGGACATTTTTTCGCTTATTATTATGAATGGATTGGCTATAACGCTGCTGCTCACTGCCTTAGGTCTATTGGGGGGTTTTGTATTGGGTTTATCGCTTGCACTCATGCGAGTCTATGGTAGTAAAGAACTTGTTTGGTTAACAAGTGGCTACGAGAAGTTATTTCGTGGTATTCCAATTCTAATCCTGATTTTTATCTTCGCTTTCGGAATGCCGGGATTATTTTGGTTCATACCTCACCCACTTAATAGAATTCAAGCTAGTGTAATATTGGCATTTGTTCTTCGTAGTGGTGCTTATCAATCTCAGATTTTTCGCGGAGCTATTTTATCCGTTAATTTAGGGCAAATGGAGGCTGCTCGTGCGTTAGGAATGAGCCGGATCCGAGCTCTCCGACATGTTGTATTACCCCAAGCCTTACGGTTAGCAGTACCAGGTTGGTCCAATGAGTATGCAGTGGTTATTAAGGATACATCTTTTGCCTTTGAGGTTGGTATTATTGAGATGACGAAATGGGCTTATCGGTATGGAACAAACTATCCAGAACTGTGGACTTTATCAATGGGTGTTCTCGCAATCACTTACTTTCTTTTTACTTTTCCTGTGACGAAGTTGTTTGGCGAACGGCAAATCAAAAAACTAAAAGATTTAGGTATTGGAGGTGGTTAGATATAGGTGAACCTGTGCTAGAGTTAATTAATGTATGGAAGTCATATGAAGATTTGCAAGTCCTTAAGGGTATATCATTCAAGGTATTAGAACGAGAAGTTAAAGTTATCTTTGGACCGAGTGGTTCTGGCAAAAGTACACTACTTAGGTGTATCAATATGTTAAACCCACCAGACAAGGGTGAAATATACCTTAGGGGAAAGAAACTTAATGCACCTGAAACCAATCTTAATGCTATACGGGCAAGAATCGGCATGGTTTTCCAACACTTTAACCTTTTTGCACATCTCAAAGCAATAGATAATGTTAGTATTGGTCTTCGCCGGGTTAAAGGTTTTTCAAAAGAAGAAGCTCGTGCAAAGGCACTTGAAACTCTACATCGTGTGAAGATGACAAAATGGGCTGATCACTATCCTGCGCAATTATCTGGAGGACAACAACAACGTGTGGGCATTGCCCGTGCCTTGGCTATGGAACCAGATGTAATTTTATTTGATGAGCCCACCTCAGCCTTGGATCCTGAACTAATCGGTGATGTGCTTCAAGTTATGTTGGATCTTGCCAAATCAGGCACTACGATGATAGTCATCACTCACGAAATGGGATTTGCTAGGGCTGTTGCATCAGAAATGATCTTTCTCGGTGAGGGTGTCCTATTAGAACGCGGAACCCCCCAACATTTCTTCACTTCACCCAAAACCGAGCGTGTAAAAAAATTTCTGGAACAACTTGATATTTTGTATGGTGGGCATGAAAGGCTTTTAAAACCCTCAAATGGTGAGGAAAACAAGTGATATTTCAAGTTCGGCCCAACCCGATAGAGGAACTTCTTATCGTACTGGGATTTTGGGATCATCTTTTATCTGGTTTCATCATAATGATATGGATATATGGATTGGCACTTGTGATAGGCTTTTTTTTAGGTCTTATACTTGCCATTCTCCGCCAATATGGAGGACGGATTTTTTCACGGGTTGCAACGGGGTACATCGAAATTATACGTGGTACACCATTGCTTGCGCAGTTATTACTCTTATTTTATTTGCCAACTAGTTTAAATATTCCTATAACGGCATGGAAACTTGAGGTTAGCTTAATACTTTTAGACAAAGATATAACACTTACTCTCCTTAATCAAGCTACCCTTGTCGGTATCATCACGTTAAGTCTTAATAGTGCGGCCTATCAAGCAGAATACTTCCGTGGAGCTATTTTATCTGTCGGAGAGGGACAGGTAATAGCTGCCCAATCACTTGGTATGTCTCGTTTAAGTGGAATCTATCATGTTGTGTTACCACAGGCTCTGCGTCGTGTTATCCCTTCGTGGTCTAATGAAGCGACCTATCTTCCGAAATATACTGTAGTGGTCTATTTCATTGGAGTAAAAGAACTTTTTCGTGAGGCATTCTATATCATGACGCATCCATATATCTCAACGAGTCCACTCACTATATACATCGTTATTGCACTCATCTTTCTAGTTATGATCTCACTTATATCCAAGGGATTGGATATCCTCCACAAACGGACAGGGATTCCTGGTTTGTAACCTGTCCAAATATAGATAAATTTTTTTTTTAATTAAAGATTTTTCGTTTTTCAAACTATATATTATTTATATGATTTAATGTTACAATTTTAAGAAGATATTTTTAATTATTATGAAAATTGTTGATTTACGATCTGATACGGTTACCAAACCATCTCCTGAAATGTGGGAATTTGTAAAGTCAATGGATAATTCTCAGCTTGGAGATGATGTTATGGGAGAAGACCCTACTGTGAATGAGTTAGAAGAAAAAGCTGCGAAAGTTATTGGCAAAGAAGCCGCATTGTTTGTAACTTCAGGAACTCAAGGCAACTTAGTTTCGTTCCTTTCGCAATCTAAGCCAGGAGACGAAATTCTATTAGAAGAATTAAGTCATATTTATGGAAACGAAGTAGGGAGTGCTGCGCGAATAGGAGGTTTGATGATAAGGACATTTCCCTCAGATAGGGGCGTTCCTTCTTTCGAACAACTTCAAGCTTTAATTCGCGATAAAGAAGATATACATGAACCACCAACCACACTTCTATGCACGGAGAATACGCATAATTACCATGGAGGTGCAATAGTTGGGGTTGATGTTTTAAAGAGTATGAGGGATTTTATCGATAAAAACGAGTTAAAATTTCATTTAGATGGTGCGAGAATTTTTAACGCGGCAGTTGGACTGAATGTTCCAGTAACAGAATTTACTAAACATATCGATAGCGTAATGTTCTGTCTATCTAAAGGGCTCTCTTGCCCCGTAGGGTCAATTGTAGCGGGTTCTAAAGAATTCATTTCAAAAGCTAGAAAGTTTCGAAAGTTGGTTGGAGGAGGCATGCGTCAAGCTGGAATTATAGCTGCTTTTGGCCTTCTTGCGTTAGAACCTAAATGGATAAAAAGACTTGATGAAGATCATAAAAATGCCAAAAAACTTGCTCAAGGATTAAAAAGCTTCAACTTACCAATAAAAGTACATCCGACTGATACTAATATTGTAATAATTGAAATGTTGGAAAAAGTTAGAATTATTAAGATTATTACAACACTCAATAAGGCTGGGATATTAGCTTTTAATATCAGTAAAGAAAAGATTAGGTTTGTTACTCATTATGGAATCACCGAAGAAGATATTAACTACAGTACCGAACAGATAGGGATCGTATTAAAAAAATATCTATAAACTTCATAGAATTTTAAAATCTCGATTATCAAATTCGTTTCTAAACCTATATTTTTCTTTTAAAATTGATATTATTCTATCTTCAATATAGAGAAATTCATTAATTTTTAAATAAAAAAATATCAACTTTTAAAAATAAATGAAGCAAAGTAATTAATTAACAAATTCAATAAAAAAAAATTAATATAAAAAAAAAGTGAATTTTAATGAGTAAAGAAAAGTTTTGGTTAAAATCTTATGATCCTCATGTTCCACCAACCCTAACCTATCCAACAGAAGATCTTGGAACTATATTAACTGATGCGATGAAAAAATATCCCGAGAATGTAGGTTTTTATTTCATGGAGCGTACATTCCTTTTTAAGGAGATATTAGAATATTCCCAGAAATTCGCAACATTTTTACAAAAGAATGGCTTGGAAAAAGGTGATATAGTAGCAATTTGTCTTCCAAATTGCCCTCAATACCTATATTCTGCTTATGGAACATATATAGCGGGAGGTACCGTATCTGGTTGTTCTCCCCTCTTAAGTCCTAACGAACTAGCATATCAATTGGAAGATTGTGGCGCAAAATTTGTAATTACCATGGATATTGTTTACGAAAAAGTCTTTTCACAATTTCTAGACAATTTACCGAAGCTTAAAGTTATTGTTCCTACGAATATTTCTGAATTTATGGGACTCCCTGGAATTAAGGTGCTTTTGGGTAAGTTAATTGGCAAGATACCAAAAGGAAAAATGAAACCATGGCCAAACAAAACAGTAGTCCCTTTTTTAGACGCTGTAGACATTGATATTGATATAAAAAAAGTAGATATAGATCCAAAAAAGGATTTAGCATTATTACAATATACCGGAGGAACTACTGGACTTCCTAAAGGGACGGAAATAGTTCATTCAAACTTAGTATCAAACTTACATCAATTCGATACATGGCTCAAAAGAGAGAAGGGAAAAGAAATTCTTATTTCGGGATTTCCATTCTTTCACATAGCAGGATTTTTAATAGGTTTATTTTTAAATTATATAGGTGGAGCGCAAATTTTAATTGCAAATCCAAGAGATACCGACCATATAATTGCTGAAATGATCGACAAGAAACCCACTAGCTTTGGAAACGTCCCAACTCTGTTTTTAATGATTCAAAATAATCCAAAATCGCTTAAAATTCCAGCAGAAGTATTAGATAACATTACGTTGTATGTAAGTGGTGCTGCCCCCTTTCCACCAGAAGCAATAAGAGAATTTGAAAAACAATTCCATACGGAGAATAAGTTTGTTGAAGTGTATGGAATGACCGAAACAGCAGTTCTTGTTACCATTAATCCCATGTTTGGAGAGAAAAAGATTGGAACTGTAGGATTGCCCTTGCCTGATACAGATATTAAACTTATTGATGTAGAAACTGGCAAAGAAATGGGAATTGGGGAGCCCGGGGAGATATTAATCAAAGGTCCACAAGTAGTTAAGCAATATCATAATAAACCTGAAGCAACAGCAAAAACATTTGATAAAGATGGGTATGTACATACTGGTGATGTAGGCGTTTTTGACGAAGATGGATACTTAAAAATCGTTGATCGTACTAAAGATATGTTAATTGTTAGTGGTTTTAAAGTGTATAGTGTTCACGTCGAAGAAGTAATGACTAAACATCCTGATATTGCATTACTAGCAATTATTGGTGTTCCAAACCCAGATAGGCCTGGAGCTGAAATTGTTAAGGCAGTTATTCAATTAAAAGAAGGTATCGCTGAAACTGAAGAGGTTAAAGAAAGTATAAAGCAGTTCGCAGAGAAAAATCTTTCTAAATACGAGATTCCAAAGATTTGGGAGTTCCGTGAAGAACTTCCATTGACAATGGTAGGAAAAATATTGAAAAAAGCGCTTCGAGAAGAAGGAAAATCTGAATAATACTATTTAGCAGAAAAAGCTAAAATAATTTTTTTTTTTTTAATTACTAACTAGCTTAAAATATAAATAGACAAAAATTTATTATAAATCAATAACAAAAAGACTCTAGAGCTAAAAATGAAAATAGAAGATTTTGAAGACATTCTGTATGAGAAGGAAGAAAACGGTATTTGTACAATTACGATAGATCGACCTGAAAGAAGAAATGCCGTTACTTATGTGTCTTTTTTAGAAATTTATACTGTTTTAGAAGATATGGAAAAAGATAATAACGCAAAAGTGTTAATAATAACAGGAAATCCCGAAGGAAATGCCTTTTCATCGGGGGGGTACTTTGAACCGAACTATTTTGAGAAGATACAAAAGGAGATTAGAATGGAAATAGATCTGATGGATATTGCCCAAAAGAAATTATGTATGGCACTCTGGAAATTCTCTAAACCTGTTATTGCCGCGATAAACGGATTGGCTATAGGTGGTGCTATTACAATGCCTTTATCGGGTGCTGATCTAATTTATATGGCCGAAGATGCGTGGTTAGGGTTTTATTTTTCCAAAAGAGCAATAATCCCCGAGTTTGGTTCCACTTTTATGTTACCATTTTTAGTTGGTTTTCAGAAAGCAAACGAGATTTGTTATTTTGGCGACAAAATTACCGCTCAAAAGGCTTATGAACTTGGCCTTATTAATAAAGTCTTACCTAACGAAGAATTAATACCTTATGCTAGAGAACAAGCACTTAGATTGATACCGCCAAAGGGGCCATATTTGTCAATTAAGTTAATGAAAAAAACTATGCACGCTTACTTTATTGATATCTTAGATAAAACATTGGATCTAGAAAACAAGGGATTAAAGAAAGTGTTTAGAACAAAAGATTTCAACGAATCGATGAATTCCTTAAAGGAAAAAAGAGATCCCGTTTTTATTGGGCGTTAATTCAAGGTTTTTCTTTTTATTATAAAAACATATCTTTAAAAATTATTCAAATGAATATTTTTTTATGAATAGCAATAATTATGATGAAAGCAGAGTAATTTCTAAATACCCCGTTATAGTAATTGGTGCTGGCCTTGGCGGACTTGGTGCTGCATGTCAACTTGTTCTCAAAGGAGAAAAAGTATTGTTACTTGAGAAACACAACGTACCTGGAGGATTTGCTACTTCTTTTGTTAGAGGGCGGTTTGAATTTGAAGGCGCATTGCACGAGTTAAGCGATATTGGAACGGAAAATAATAGAGGTAGCCTTTATCGATTCTTGGAAAAATTAGGTATAGTTCCAAATAAACTAGAATTTATTCAAGTTCCCGAGTTTTATCGAAGCGTGTTTAGCGATGGATACGATGTAACAATTCCACTTGGGATGGAAGAGTATACTAACAAATTAATTGAATTATTTCCTTCTGAAAAACGAGGAATCGAAGAATTTATAGAAATGTGTAAAGCTGTTTTGGCTGGTATTCTATTTATTGCTTCTAAAGGTGGAAAATTTTCACCACAAGACATGCTTAAAGAACACCCATGGATTCCGCGGATTTCGGGTCTTACATTATCAGAATTATACAAGAAATTTTTTAAAGATGAGAAATTGATGGCTGTAATCTCTCAACTATGGGGGTACATTGGATTACCACCAAACAGATTAAATGCTTATACTTATATTGCGATGCTCATATTTTATTTAAATTGGGGCGCTGCTTTTCCAATAGGAAGATCACATTCTTTAACAACTTCATTGGTAAAAGCATTTGAAGAACTCGGTGGTGAAATAAGATATAATGCGTTGGTTGATCGTATTCTCGTGGAAAATGGAAAAGTTAGCGGAGTAAAACTCCTTAATGGGAGTGTTTATCTTTGTAAAGCAGTTATTTCCAATGTTAATCCAATATGTACAACCATGAAAATGCTTCCTCAAGATGTAGTACCAGATAGTTATAAGAAAATGATTTATGCTCCAGAAATTGGTCCATCTGGTTTTTCTGTTTACATTGGATTAAATGCCTCATATAAAGATTTAGGATTTACTGCCCATGAAACATTTATTAACGATTTGTACGATACAAATAAGGCGTTCGAGAATTTCAGAAAATTGGAATCGCCAAAATACATGGTGGCTGCATGTTATAATCACATTTACGAAGATATTTCACCTCCAGGAACAACTCAATTAGTTTTAACTACTTTACAGATGGGTAAGCTTTGGCAAAACATCGCACCCGATCAATATTTCCACTTAAAGGATAAGATCGCGGATGGGATGGTATCATTGATCGAAAATACTATTTGTCCAGACATACGTGATTATATCGAAGTAGCTGTAGCCGCAACACCTTTGACATATTATCGTTATTCTAAAAACATAGAGGGTGCTATCTATGGAACTACTCAAGATGTTACAAATGGTCCTTTACTTCGATTAAAAAGTAGAGGTGCAATTCCGGGTTTATATCAAGTAGGTGCGTGGACTAATTTTGGTGGTGGATTTTCGACTACTCTCTTAAGTGGGAGGATAGGCGCAGGGTTATATTTAGGAGATAAAATTAAAGGGAGGATCTAAAAAATGGAAAAGGAAATAATGGAAGATGTAAAAAAGTATCAGAAAGCTGAAAAGTTAAAAAAAAGGCGTGATGAGGTCGAACCTCTACCGTGGTATTACGACGGTTTAGAAAATTTATCCAATAGAATCCATCCCGAAAAGCAATCTCTAATAGTTACTGATATTGAACTTCTTTCACGCGATACTAAACTGTTTAGATTTATTTCTGCGAGACCTGATAAGCCTTTAGCGCCCTTTCGTGCTGGACAATATGTAGGTCTTACTGTAGAAATTAATGGCGTTCGAACCTCCCGCCCGTATTCTCTTGTCTCGTCGCCAAATCAACTCTCCTACTACGAATTAGGCGTTAGAAAGAAAGAAGGTGGTTTTGTTAGCCCTTTTCTATTTGAAAATGTAAAAATTGGCGATATTTTTGAAGTAACTGAGCCCTTAGGAAATCTCTACTACAATCCCATTTTTCACGGTAAAGATTTGGTATTTATTGCTGGTGGGTGTGGTATAACACCTTTTATGTCAATGCTAAGAGACATCTCCGAGAAAAGACTTCCATTAAACATTTGGTTAATATTCGGAAGTTTAACTGAGAGAGATATCCTGTTTCGAGATGAATTAGAAGATATCCAAAAAAGAAGGTCAAATATTAAAATCAAATATATCCTCTCTGAACCAACTCCAGAATGGAAAGGAGAATGTGGTTTTATCTCAAAGGATAAGATATTAAGCGAAATTCTATCGATTGAAAACAAGTACTTTTACATTGTTGGCAATCGTGCTATGTACCAATTCGTAGATGACGAATTGAAAGCTCTAGGAGTTCCTAAGCATCGAATATATTACGAGGCGTTTGGCGTTCCTGACGACATCACTAAAGTTATGGGGTGGCCTCGAGAAATAGATGCCTCTAAGAAAGTTCAAATTACAGTAGATTATAGAAGTCATGCTTCGAAAGAAAAAATAGTAATTGAAGGATCATGTATAGAACCGCTTTTAAATAGTCTAGAACGATCAAAAGAACTAAGTGTCGAAATCGCTAGTGGATGTCGCTCAGGCGAATGTGCTTTCTGCCGAACAAAAATGATTTCGGGCAAAGTGTTTGTCCCACCAGAGGTGACTATACGAGAAGTTGATAAGGACTTAAGCTACATACATCCATGTATATCTTACCCAATTACAGATATCCATTTAGACCTAACTTTAACTTAATTTTTTTACTTTATATATTTTAAACAATAAAAAATAATAATTAAAAAAAAACATTAAAAAATAAATAAAAATTTATGAATTTTACTTCCAACGCCATTTGGGTTTTGTTT
>JAHLWV010000355.1 GCA_019057735.1 Promethearchaeota archaeon
AATTCTTTCCTTCATGAGAATCGCTATTAATTTAATTAATAATCTCTAAATTAATTTAAGTAATCCAAAATAATTAAAAAATATTTAAAAAAAAGTTCTTGAGATAAATATTAATTACTTTATTCTTTTTTTAGCTTTACGCCCGTTCTTTGAAGTCCTACTTCTTTATTTGCAGGAATGGGACTACCACAATTGTCTTTTTTTCCATCTTTAGTTTCAAAAGCTTTATCTAATTCAGCTTCCAACTCTTCGTCGGAAATAAATTCTTTATTTGGCATATATTATTAAGAGAACTCGAAATATTTAAGGCTTTTATTTATAAAAAATTGATACTTACAAACTGATTATTTTTGTTTTTGGGTGTAAATTTAAAGAAGAGAATAAAGAGATTAAAAATTATTTATTAAAATGTTCAAAAACTGCATTGTCTTTTTCTATAGGTCTTCTTTCTGGAACGCTTACATATTCTGTCTTAAAGGTGTCATAAAAATCTGACCGTAAGTACAAATTGCAATAACAAGCTCCAAATTCCTTTATATCCTCAGAAGCATAATCACAAGGACATATTAAATCTCTATCTAAATCTCTATTTCCTGAAGCAAGACGACATGGACAAGATTGATAACCCATTGATTTTTTATTATCAACCAACCCCTTAATCAAGTCATTAAACATACTTTGGTCTTTGATTAGAATCCAGTTATTTTTCTGGAGAACCATTTCAATATATTCTTTCATACCTTCGATTGTTTCCATGTCCATTTTAATTTCCTCCAAGATTTATTATTTCTTCATATTTACCTGGATTATATCCGACAACAAATTTATCATCACATACAACAAAAGGATAAGATATTCTTTCTGGCTTGTAAGTTTCTCTCAGATATGTCAATACCTTTGATTTTTCGCTAGGATCAATTTTATCAATATCTATATAACGGTATTTGACATTTCTTTCATTTAGAAATTTTTTTCCTTTATGGCACCATTGGCAGGTAGAGAGTGCAAATACGCTAACTTCTTGACTGCTATTCTTTCCTTCTACTTCTTGGAATAACTTTTCAATAAATTCTGGGAACATATCATTCACTTTTTAATTTAATAATTATTAGTTTAAGATTTTTATTATTAGATTTTCTTGTTTTTTGTGAGGTTTTCCTTCCAATTAGGGTCTATACATTCAATAGCTTCTTCTGTGAGCTTCTTTAAGTCGCTTTCACACGATCTTAATAGTAATCCTAAATGTTCTAAAGCCCTTTTATCCCCAATCTTCATCAAACTCTCAACAATCAGAAATAAAAGGCTTTTATCTTGTTCACTTTCTTGTTTTTCTAGTTCTCTTTTCAATAATTCTACGATAACCATAGTCGCCTTAGCATCACTAACTTCCCCCATAGCTTCGATAATTCTGCTTATAACTATTGAGTCTTCTTCCGAATTTAAGGCTCTTACTAATATATTTGTCGCTCTCCCGTCTTTAAAATGCCCTATCTGCCTTGCAGCAGAAGCACGTTCCATTATCTCACCATGAAATAAATTTTTAATAGCGAGGTTGTACTCGTTATCTCGAGAATTATTAGAATCCATTATGTTAGTAAAATAGGACAACTACTAAAATTTTATTTTTATAAATTATTAAACCTAAGCGTATAATTGGTTAATATCTATATAATTTTAAGGAAAAAACATTTGATATATTACCAATCATGACTTAAATATTATCTAGATAAAAACAAATTTTATTTAAAATTGCTATGCCAACTTCTTCTCCCAACATCCTAGCATTGAGTTATTTTGATTCGATATTGGGTCCTAACTTACTACATAGTAGTTCCCCATTAAATCTTCAAGAACATCCAGATTTAAGTAGAATCCTGGAATTCACTGAGGAAGAAGGAAGCTTTATATTTACATTCAGAAAGTACCAAACCATCAACCATATTTTCTACATTGACTCCGAATTCGCACGCGGAGGTAAAGAGCTCCTTATGATTACTTTTATGATTCGAGCTGCTTACTTCAAAGACGAGATTACAGATGTATACAATTACTTAAATTCTAAAGCCCTTGATTTAGAATCTTACGCTTCTGAACTTAAAAACCTTCAAGCACTTACTGAAATACTACATGGTCATAAAAATCGTATAAATGAAAAGAATATTCTTAATCTGGCATCGAAAGGCTTTAAAACAATTTTTATGACTCTTTTTAATAAATATTTAGAAAAGATGAGTCCAAAGATTGATTTAACTACTCACTCATTAGAAAAAGGAAACTTAAAGAAAATTTATGTTTTCGGACCAGTAAAAGTAGGAAAATCTACGTTCGTAAAGAACTTAGAAGTAATTCAATTTCTCCGATATAAGAACAATAAAATGAAACGAAATCTGTCGAGTAAAATTTACGATTTCATAATTGATAACATCGAAATTTTGACTTACGAATGTATTGATGAGGATACGGATGATGAAAGAACGAGATTGTACGAAGATTGTATAGATAACGCTCAAGGCTTTATCTTAATCTACGATGCTTCTAATAAGGACTCTATTAAAGAAACCCTTGAAATGTTCCAATTGGTATTAAATAGATGCCAAGATAAGGGAGATTCTATGCCAATACTTATTATTGGTAATAAATTTCACGACAAAGAAGAATTACCGCCTGATTTGGTACTTGAGAATTTCGATATGAATGAATTAGCTGAGTGTGGGTTATCGATCCAATCCTATTCCATTAATCTTCTCAGCGAAGATGAAAAAATAATTGAAGTAATTCGTTGGCTTTTAAAGCAAATAATCTAAATTTATTTTGCTGAAGTTAAATGTTACAAAAGATCTAATTGAAATCGAAGATCTAATTATTTACCTATTCGTACGGTGATTTCCACTTTCTAAAGTAAAGATCGTATTTTTTTAACAAATCTTTGGGATCCAATTGTTTTTTTTCTTGGATTGCTTTTAGCGCTTCAAGTACGATTTCAGTTTGCAAAAGTTGAAATTCCTGGCTCTTCATATCACTGGTCGTAAGGTAACGATTCCCGATTTCGTTTGCTTTTAGTTTATCCATAGTGTTTATATTATAAATATCCATGAAATAACCAATTACAAATGTTCCAAGCAAAAGAATCGGGAATATGACTATTAACATCCAAACACTTATCTCAAAAGCTAAAGAAATTAAGGATATAGCACTTACCGAAGATACTGCAATAGAATAGTAGGATTGGCCCATTTTAAGCCGGGACAACTGCCTTCCAATAAAATGAGCGCTCTTCACTCTTTTTACCACATTTGATTTTTTCAGTCTTAACATTTTATCACATCCGATTATATTGAATTGTTTTTTTT
>JAHLWV010000059.1 GCA_019057735.1 Promethearchaeota archaeon
AATTCTCCAACAGGAGGATTAGAGAGGATCTTATGGGGATTAATCGAGACGGCAGTTCGAGATAAAGATAAAATCGTTCCGGGATTTAGAACTTGGTTATCTCCTATCCAAGTAAGAATTTTAACTATAAGTAATGAACAGCATGATTATGCTGAGAAAATACTCGAAATTCTCAGTAAAGAATCCTACAGGGTAGATTTTGACGATAGAAATGAAAAATTAGGTAAAAAAATTAGACAATCCGAAATTGATTGGATTCCCTACACTATAATCCTCGGTAAAAAAGAGCAGGAAGATCAAACTATTTCAGTAAGAAAAAGGCTAATAGGTCATCCAATAGGACCAAAAAAGGAAACATCAAAAAATATCAACAATATTAAACTGAGCGAACTTATTGAAATGCTTAATGAAGACTCGAAAGGATTTCCAAAACATAAATTACCTAAACCATTTAGAAAATTTTCGACTAAGATTTCTTTCAGAAAGTAACGTTTTATATCAAACAAGATTGGAGATGATGAGAATAACGATTAAATGTGTAATTATGGATTTAGGAGATGTTATAATTGATTTGGATTTTAGTAGATTTTTCAATGATGTTATTACACCATCTCCGTTGAATAAACCTCAAACTCCAATAATGTTAGAATTTTTTCGTCAATCAGACATCTATCATCAAGGTAAAATAACCGATGAAGAATTTTATAAACAATCTTGTGAAATACTAGGAGCCTGTGCTCTCAACCAAGATCAATTTTTCGATTCATTTAACAGCATAATTGACGAGCTTAATCTAGAAATGGTAGATTTGATAAAAAAGATTAAGACTTTTAACAGCTTTAAACTTATCTGTATGTCAAATATCAATTCAAGCCATTGGTCCTACCTAAAGAAACAAAAATGGGATATCTGGGATCTCTTTGATGAATTTATACTTTCTCATGAAATTCATCTCACCAAACCGGATCCGAAAGTTTTCGAACTAGCCATAAAAATAGCTGGATGCAAACCAAAAGAAATTTTATTTATCGACGATGGACTAAACAACATCAGATCAGCTAGTGAGATGGGTATAAATTCGATAAGATATATGGGATTAGATAAATTGGTCGAAGAACTTCTAAACTATGGCATAAAAATGAGTTAATTATTAATTCAAGAAGAAATTTCAGATTAGATTATACCCCAACTGAGTTCAGGCAAGCGCGAGCAATTTTTTCAAATGCAATCTCAACTTTTTCTCCTGTTTTAGCAGAAGTTTCTAAATAATCACAGTTTAATCTTTTTGCTAGATCTTCTGCTTCTTGTCTCCCAACTTGGCGTTCTAAATCAATTTTATTTCCAACAATGATCATAGGGATAGATTTTTTCACCGTCTTCTTTATACTACCTACCCATCCAGGAAGTTTTAAAAGAGATTGGGGATCGGTTACATCAAATACACCAAAAGCGGCATTACTTCCCTTAAAATAAATTGTTCGCAATTTTTTAAAAATATCTTGACCGCCTATATCCCATAGCAAGAGTCTGACATCTGTTTCATCAATTACTACATCTTTTATCAAGAAACTTGAGCCAATGGTTTTTTTCAAATCAGTGTTAAAGAAATCTTTAATGTATCTAATAAGTAATGAGGTTTTACCCACATTTCCAGGACCAAACAAGCATACTTTAAATTTATAAGACGATTTATCCAATAGGGGTCACCACTGTGCTGGATATTTCTCGCTTGGATTACAGAATGATTTGGCATGCTGCTAACTAAGGAGAATATATGCAATTAATATTTTAATACTTTTTCTTTCTTTACTATTTATATTTTGTTACTTGTAGTATATATAATTATCTTAAAGGTAAATTTAATAGTTATAACCACATTTAAAGAGCAAAATAAAATCTATCTGGGTTGAATTTTACACCAATACCGAATTTCTATTTTCGCTTTTTTTTCCCCATTCGCCCCATCGCAGCCATTAACCATTCTGGCGATCCAACTCCATTAGCGTATTCCATCCAAATATACATACAAAAACCCATTAAACCGATATAGGTTAAATCCGTGATAAGAAAGAATAAGATGTCAAATTGCCTATAAAACAAACCAAGGAATATTTGATGAACGAAAAATAAACTTAAAGATACCTTGCCGTAGTATACTAGCATCTTAACAAAATTGCCATATTTTTTCTTAATATCGATGAAATAAAAACTAATTGAAATAACTAATAATGCAGCACCTAGATTATATATCAAATTTGGACCTCTTCCTCTGATGAGAAACTCTGGCATTCCAGGGATATGGAAAACACCTTGTCCATTCGCCACATCTAAGAGAGCTATATTCGGGTATTCAGATACTCCCCCTAGTATCGTGTCACGGGTATATAATTGAAATCCAAATCCTATACCAACTAAAATTAAAATTAAACTCCATATCATAAAAATACGAAACAATCCAACGTACGCGTCGTGAGTTCCTTTATTCATCGCTTCGTAAAGATATTCTCCAAAAATTGTAGAAATAAAGCAGATCGCTAATCCAGGTAGGAGTGGAACCATAGGAAGAGGACCTACTACAAGAAAATGAACAAAAATAACTATCAAATTACCACCTTCAATACCTGGGATAAAAAGGAGATCTCTTATAAAATTTGAAGAGAAAACAATTACAATTCCTATAATAGCTCTAGAAAGCTTCGTCAATTTTACTGCGTAATAAGAAAAGATCTGCGAAAAGCCTATAAACATCAGGATGTTCCACCCCCAGAGGTTTAGAGGAAAAGGAATAGAAGGAGCCTCTATACTAAGAGAGGCAACATTGTAAAATGTCGCAATAAGGATGATAATAATGCCCCTGGAAAATATCCTCATACGAATCACTTTAGAGGGCAATTTGTTCTGTTTATTTCGAATACTAAAAACCACGCTTAAAGCTGATAGAAAAACAAACAAGGACGGCCCAAGAAAATCAAGTAATGCAAATAACAATCCATAAAGATAGTAATTTTCACTGTTTAACCAAACAGCAGCTGAATGTGCTAATATAATAAAAACTATTGCAAAACCTTTTACAAAATCGATGCTTCCGATACGCTTTGGAGAAGCAAAATCTCGGATATCTTCTAAAGGAATTAGTTCTTGCAAATAGTTAAAGAGCGGAGGGGATTCGGTTGCAGTTCCAAATTCGTTTTCAATTGACATTTTTTGCTCATCGCTATGTTGATAAATTGAATGTTATTCGTAAATCAATAACTACGAAATTATAAAGTATTCTTAATTTGTGAAAATTTAAACTTTATTATATAAGTTAAAAAAAATTGGTATGAAGATGTAGTTTCTAAATAGATGTGATAAGAAATCGAAATTGAGATTGATCGCTATTTCTTTGATCCGTCGTCTTGGTCTTTTCTTATTTTATGAACCGTTTCTTTTATTTCTTCTTCGATGACGAGTATTTCTTTCTTTACTGTTTTCCCCGTTTTCTGTCCGATTCGTCCAATTTGAACCATAAGCCATTCTGGAGACCCTACACCGTCATAAAACTCGTTCCATATATACATTATGAACCCCCAAAAGCCAAGATAACCGAAATATACAAAGGCATAAGCGACGAAATCTAGAGTATTCAAAAACAGAGTTATAAAAACAAAATGTAGCAAAAACAAGCTTAATGATACTTTTCCGAAATAATTTACCATTGTTACAAAACTGTTCATTTTCTTTTTAATATCTATGAAGTAGAAACATATTGCAATGAGAATAAGAGCAGCTCCTAAATTATATATCATGTTGGGAGCTCTTCCTCTTATCGTAAATTCCCACATGCCAGGATAAGTAATATCAGGTAGAAACTTTTGCGTTATCATGTCATACCAAAGAAGAATGTGGGGGTATTCATTTGGAGGTAGCGTTCCTATTGTAGTATTCGTAGCTAAAATAAAATCATTTCCAGGTAAGTAAGAGTTACTTCCCAGAAATATACCTACGAGGATGAAAGATAATCCCCAATATAAAAATGTTCGAAATAACTTTTTATAGCCTTTCATCGTTCCTCCAACCATGGCTTCATACAAATATTCTCCAAAAATCGAAGAAAGAAAACAGATTGAGAGCCAGGGTAATAATGGAGTCATAGGAGAAGGCGAGACTACAATATAATGTAAAATCTCGACTATTACATTAGCGTCTTTTTCTTGAAAAAGCCAAAGCCTAATCGCGTCAGATGCAAAAATAATGACCAATCCTATTACAGCGCGAGAAATTTTATTAAGTTTCAATGCGTAATATGAAAAAATCTGCGATAAACCAATGAACATCAGAATGTTCCAACCCCAAAGTGTGGCGGGAAAAGAGTAACCTGGGACGGTGAACTCGATAGAAATTAAATTAAATATAACCGCTATTACTATAATCATAGTAGCTCGAGAAAAAATTCTATTCCTTATAATCTTCTCTTTTACTTCTCCCTTTTTGCGCCGTATACTAAAAACGACGCTTAGAGCTGACAAGAAAACGAATAAAGACGGACCAACAATGTCCAGAAAGGCAAAACCAATCCCATAAAAAAACTGCCAGTGAGGCACAAGCCACGCTTTAGCTGAATGCGCGCCTATTATTAGAATAATTGCTATTCCCTTGACGAAGTCTATACTTCCAATTCTTCTTGAGGAGGAAAAATCTCTAAGGTCCTCGACGGGGATATCTTTTTTCAAATAATCAACAAGATGAATCGAATCTACATCAATTTCGTTATCTTTTTCTGATGACATCTTGATCAATAAATTATTATTTTTAATGAGATGTATTTTAAGACTTAAATTAATATTAGTATTTTAGTTTATAGTATTTGAACAATTATATAATAAATAATTCAAAAATATGATATACAATGAATATCAAAAGATATTTAGATTTTCGGTTATTAGGATTAACAGGTTCCGTATTATTGATATTGTCTCAATTTTTACCTTGGTTCTCTAGCCAATCTTTATTGGATATATATATCATTTCAACGAGTGTAGCTATTGAAGATGCCTTTTTATACCTATTTCCCCTAATTTGCGGAATAATATGTTTGGTTGGAGCTATAGTAATTCTATATAATTTTGATTATAAGATTAATTCTGTAATCATTAATTTCATAGGACTTGGGTTTTTTTTGATATTTATTATCGAGATCATTCCCAGAGAACTCCTTTATATCCCCTATGCAGAAATCGGATTTTACTTTTCAGTCGTTGGTTCGATTCTAATATTTTTCGAAATTTTAAACATACTCATAACCAGACAAGAATAATTTGGAAGGGATTTAAAAATTACAAAAAAAGAAAACATAGATAAAAAAAGTGACGCTACTGACGCCGAGGCTAATTATTACTATGCTTTAAGTCACAAATTAAGGAGAAAGATTATCAAAATTATAGGGGAAAATAAATTTTCTTCATTTACTTACCTTAAAAAAGAGTTAAAAGTGAGCACAGGTACTATTTACCATCATTTAGATACCTTATCTAGTCTAATTGAACAACAAGAAAACAAAAAGTATTATTTATCGGAATTAGGGCTCCACGCTTATAGTTCGCTGATTGATAATAAAGATAACATTATCACACCTGAGTTCAGCAAAAAAGAATTCAATTCCCCCATATTAAAGGGATTAATGTATCTTACGCCAAAAACGTACATAAACTACGAAAACAAAAGAACATATGGTGTAATAATATTTTCTTTTCTGATTGCTTTAATTGGTTCCATTTTTTGCGGTTTGAACGGGCTATTTCCCTTCTTTTTATTTTTTGGTGAATCCTTGGCGATATTTACTACAGTTGATTTAATTATTCAATTTCTACTAGCTCTTTTTTTTATAGGAAACATCCTTCTTTATTTTCTAATAAATGAGGGATTGTCTCGAATCCTTTATAAGAAAAAAGAGAATACGCTGAAATTTTTAGCGACATTTGCGATAATTTTTTTTCCTTTAGATATTTACTTAGTGTTGCGGTTTATTTTAACCTCAACTGGTTCATTAAGTTTTTCATATATTAGAGTGTTAGATAATGTACTTCTGATTTTATTTCAAGTGTGGTCTCTGTGGTTATTAACCTATAATTTAAGCATTAATAAAAAATTGAAAATTGAAAACTCGCTAATAATTTCATTGCTAGTACATTATGGTGGATTCTCAATTATGTTCTTAATTTCTATTTAATTATTCGAAAATTAAACTTGCCAAAAATCTGATTAATCTGAGATATACGATACTTCGACGATTGAATGTCGTTTGATTTTGTAGCGTAAAAACAAGAATAAAAAGCTTCTTGGTTCTTTTTTACTCCTTCTATAATTATTGGGGGAGTTATTATTTCTGGAATCAGGTTTATCAATTTAGGCAATACTAAATTATTAATCTCTCCCGATGTATACTCTCCGTCATATTTCAACTTTATTTGAGTAAATTCTGAAAACTTATGAGGGACGAACTTGTAATTTTTAAGTCCCTTTTTTTTTTGAATAAGAAGTAACTCCATAGGATTGAACTCTAAAACATTCCTAATTCCTACATAGGACGTAGTTAATCTTGGATTAATCTCGATAAAAGAGAAAGAATCATCATCTTTTCTCACGAAATCTATTCCAAAATAACCTTTGAAAGCTGATAAATCTACACTCTTTAATATATGTTCAATCTGTCTTCTTAACTGTTCAAAGTGATCTGTGGGCGTAAAACCTCCAAGATATATTGGACTAGAGGTAGAATTCATTATTTGTAAATTCTGATGGTTAATACTTAGAATTTTGAAATTATTTTTGTGAGTTTTTTCAAGAGGTTGATCGTTGATTATTGAAACACTCATAGGATCGCCCTCGATATATTCTTGAAGTATGTATTTTCTATTTATATCGAATGTTTTGTTGAAACTTTCAAAAAAAAGTAAAACATCATCTTTTTTCTCGAAGTAAAAAATTGATTCTGATCCTGCGCCATCATCGGGTTTAATTACGATGGAACTATTAAGTTGATCACATTTTTGAAGTATCCAATCTATATCCAAAAAATTTCCTTTAACTGGTATCCTGTATGATTCTGGAGTATCCATTCTGTTTGCAATAAAGAACTTATAAGTTTCTAGCTTAGAAGCTCCAAGCTTTACGCCGTTTAAATCTATACTTAAAAGTTTCTTCTTATTCGTTTTGGCAATTTTTGTAAGATTATAGAGAATATTTGAAAATTCGGGCGCAATTACAAAACAAAAATTAGAATTTCTCACGCAATCTGTATATTTTTTCAAAAAATCTTCTTCCAACTCAACAGATTTTACTACATCTACTTTCAAATAATGGGATAGAAATTCTATCCTAGCATCTAATAGAGTTGTAATATGAAAACCGAGATTCTTAAAATCCTCTATAATTGACCTCAACATGGCAAACCCTTCGCAGAATAAAGACGAAGGGATTTCAACCTGACTAAATCCTCCTCCCGAGACAAATTCAAAGATAAAGATATCTTCATGTAACATTTTTAATATGAAGTACTAATTTTCATAATTTTAAAATGGTTTTAAAATAAGAATAAATTATTACATTTAACTGAATTTAAACAAAAAACTGTGAATTATGACTTTTTTTACAGAAGAAGTAATGCAAAGAATTCGATATCTGCATTACAAAATTAAAAAAATTGAAGAAGCACTAGATAAAGAAGAAGAAAGCTTTACTTTAGACGATCTAAATCTTATCTTAGAATACACTAAAATCTTAAATATTAACTATCATAATGGAGATCAAGTTAAACTCTTAAAAGCTTTAGACCTTACTCCAATGTTCTTAGAACCACAGGAGAACAACAGAGAAATCCAGATTAATGATTTAATGTTTGAATGTGCACGAACTCTATGGGTTATGGCGCGAGCTTATTCTCATCTCTCAGAAAAATTTGAAACTAATGAAGAATGGGAAGATTCTATAATAGCTATGGTTGAATGTAGCAAAATATTTAAAACAAGTGCTTATTTTAGTGCAGCATCTATTAATCAACATGATTTAGGGATAACTCTTTCATCTGAGAACTTAGAATTAAATTCTGAAGAAGCAAGAATACTTGCACAGGGTATTGCAGCTTTGAAAGAAGAAAATTCTAATAACACATACTTTGCCTCGAAACTCTACTCGGGGTTAAGTTCCTTATCAAAAAGGTTATTCTATTTAAAGAAACACGAGGAGAAAAAAAAACAACAATTAAGAGCTCAATTTCATTTCGATATGGGTAAAGCATGTCAATTAAAAGCTCAAGCTTCGTTAGAATCTTCTATTACTAATATCAATAAAGATAAAGTTACCAAACTCCAACAGAAAGCAAATTTTTACTATTTAAAATCGGAAGAAATATGGAGTGAAATGATCAGTAGTTTATCTGAATTATCTAACGAGGAAATAAGTAGTATTGAGCAAAATCTTTCAATTGTTAAAGATATATTGAAAGATCAAGACTTAGATATATTAGAATATGAGCAAATCAAAAAAATTCAAGACCCGGAACCAATTATTATTATTCCCGAAAATTTAGCCCCATTTGTTCCAAAAAGCACGATATACTTAACTAAGTTCGTACCAAAAGATTTGAATATTAAAAGATTTAAATCGTTTCAAAAGAAAAAATTGGAGCAAAAAATCCCATATAGCAAACGAGAAAGGTTAATAGATAAGAAAGCGGGAATCGTGAGAACTATTAATGAATTGAAATTATTAAAAGAGAACAAAGAAATAGATATTGATAAATTCGCGGAGCTACTTGAGAAATATTCAACAAAATTGAAGATGATAGATACTGCTATAGAGAAATTAGCTCATTTAACCAAGTAATTATTAAAGCTTTCAAAAATGCATTATTTTCACTTATTTCTTTTCAAAATATAATTTTCGATTTTGTTCCAGTTCAAATTTTCTTTCACTCTCCTCCTTAAAGAGAATATCGTAAACTTCTTTAAAGACGATTCCAATTAAAAGTGTTTCTATAATTAGGTTTAATGTTACCATCATTAATTGAAGCTCATGCAAATCTATAAACAACAACGATATAAAAACAAAGAGATGAGGTGTATATATTAGTGATACTACTCCAATTCTCTTTCCAAATTTGAAAATATGCTTTTCTTCCAGGTAGAATATGCTGTCCAACTTTAGAGCTTCTATTAAAAAGTAAAAGCTAAAAACAAGATTTACTACGGCTAAGAGAATTATAAAATCTCTTTCGTCTGGTTCTAATGCAATATAAGGCTTTAATATTATAGATCCAAGTAATAAAGTTGATGAGAAGACAATTTGAACAGCTGATAATGATAGTAAACCATCATGAAAGTATTTATAATCCATCGTTCGTCTAATTTTTTTGTTGTAAATAAGGTTTTGGTTTAATTTTAAAATTGAACTTTTATTAAAGATAAAAACAAATTATTATTTAATAAAAATTGCGTGCTTTCCATGACATATTTAACCAACGAAGAAATTGAGAATTTAAAATCTATACATCCCAAAAAACGTATTTTACGGTATATTTTTCTTTTTACAGGCCTATTTATAATTCTTTTAGGTTGTATATTCACTTTTATGAGATTTGATTTTGGAATAACGCTTAACGGATCTAATCTCTCACTCATCGTAAACATCTTAATTATTATATTTGGTGGTATAATTACTTCGAAATATTATATAACGCCTTATTATATACGGGAAAATTCTTTAACTTTAAAAAAAATGCGAGACTTAAGAGAACCAGTTGAAGATTATGTAAAATTTAACTCGTTAGCTCTTACGAGACTCATAGCCTCTATACTCTTAATATTAAATGGTCTCATTTCGTATACCATATTTGGAGATGATGTTGGACACGAAGTAGAGCTAGGTAGCGCAATATTTCTTGGTGGACCCTCCTGGTTTTATGTTACTGGTTTTCCCATGCTAATGACTGGTCTTGGCTTATTAATTTATTTTATTTTGAGTCCATTTCGAGGTATTTTTTCCAAGTCGAAGAACTTTCTTTTCTTTTCCGAAATTAGACCTGGGTTTGCATGGTTAACCGAAATTCCTAAAAAGGATATCGAATTCGTGCGATTCCAAAATAATCATATCGGCCCCAAATTAGCTTGGATTATTCTATTTATCCCTTTTATCGTCTTACAACTCATGACGGCAATTCCCTTACTTGCTGTAGAAAATACAGGGCCAGACTTCGTATTGTCATGGACATTTATCGTATTATCTTTTATTGATATCGTAGTTTTAGTTATTTTAGTGATATTTCAACAGAAATACTTCGAAATTGCAACGAAAGAAAAATTATATGAAATGTGGTTTTCACCGATAAAATTGAAGAATAAATTACTTTTTAAAGAAAATTTTGCCAATTTTTTGGAATGTAATCCAAATCAACGAGAGATGGAAATGAATGAGGATGACAAGGTATTCTCGAGTGTTAATTCGACTAATTTTCAACTATTTAAGCTCATCTTTGGATCATTTTTAATAACAATTGCTCTTATAATGCTCACGCAAATGGTATTATTTGGCCCTCAGGTATGGTGGTTCGCTTTAATGTATGGTTCAATGTTGATTGTAAAAGCCGTGCTTTCCGATTTTAGTAAAAAGAATGGAGATTCTTTTAATTTTAACGAAGAATTAAAAGAATTTAGGTTCAAGCGAGAATTCCTACAAAAATTTCACTATATTGCTGCGAAAAACGTAGAATCAATAAACGTAAAAAAATGGTATAGAAAAATAGATTTTTTTGATGTTTTTGGAATATGTGGTCTTTTAGTCTTTCTCACGCTTCAACAATTGGAAGGATGGTTAGCGGCAGATACTTTAACATTAAGAATAGATAATGTGATTAGTACTTTGTTGTGGATACT
>JAHLWV010000060.1 GCA_019057735.1 Promethearchaeota archaeon
TCTCCGCTTGATCGAAAACATTTGATTGCTATTGATTATCTGATAAATGCAGATTCAGCTTTATTTACACGAGACATTATTGTTTTAGGAGTTATCAACGGAGTTCTCATCGCAGGGAGCTTATTTGTTTTTAGTAAAAAGGATATCCCAAATTAAAATATATAAATTTTTTATTTTTATTCTTAGATGTGTTTCGATAGGATTTCAAAAACACCTTATCTGGATCCAAGAACTACTAAAGTAGTATAGTCTATTAGGCTACAGTTACTTTTTAAATTTAAGTTCTTCCAAATTCTTGGATCGCTTTATACATGGCAACTATATTTTCAGGAGGTTGATCCAGTAGAAAATTCGTTGGACCAGGCATGTATCCTCCTTTTAGCCCTAATTTTTTTATATAATTTTTGACTTCTTCCCTAACTTGTGTAGGAGATTCCCTATTAAGCATCTCAGTATCATCTATTGTGCCGAGTAGAGTTATACTAGGATATTTCTTGCGGTACATTTCAAGGTCGTTAATTTGAGGTTGTAAGGAATGTACTCCATCAATACCCAATTCAACAAAATCGGGAAACCGTTCATGAATATCTCCACAACTATGTAGGATAAATTTCACTCCTTTATCATGGACAATATCTACATATCTCTTAAGGTAAGGTTTTATGAATTCACGCCATTGCCTTAAAGGTATTTGCAATCCGAAATTATACCCATAATCATCCCCACACATTACCACCGAGGGTTTCGTATTCATTAACATTTTTAAGGAAGGTTCTTCAATGACATCCCACTGAAAATCCATGTGTTTACGTAAGAACGAGGGCTTTTTACGTGCGAATCTTGCAAAATTTACTAATCCTATCCCAAGAGTACAATTTTCGAATGGACCATTAATTCCTTGTGATACAACAACATCATAATTTTTGAGCATATTTTTCCTCGATTTAGCGAGATGCCTAAATTGCTTCTTCTGCGGACTTAACCAACCATCTGCTTCCCAATAGTCTTTAATATCAATTTCATTCACAAGCGAAGGACCTGTATACCATAGGAATGGTAATCCATTTTTAAGAACACTGAAATTATTTACCATCCCATTAGCGAATATAAAACCATCGCTATTTGGTGCTTTCTTCATAGTTCCAGGAATAACAGTCTCCCAACACATATCGATTTTAGCGTCCAGTCCCGTTGGGAGAATATTTGTTGGAGAAAATTTAGCAATTAGATACTGGATGTTTGGAACATTATAGGACAAATTGTCTATTTCGAATTGTACTAAATCTTATATATTTAAGAATATAATATGATTAAATAAATAAAAATCATCAGTTTTTAACATTATTTAACGAAAAAAGATTAATAGATTCAAGTATTTATAATTATTATAAGGGAGTATACCTTATCTTTAAGAATTAGATTAATTTACACAATAAACCTTCAATTTAAAGAAAAGAATTAAACGGTGTTTATTAACAAAAATGCAATTAAAATCTTTAATTAAAAAGTGGCGTAAATATTCTGAACTATCAAATTTAGGAATAATAGCGCGTCGAAAATTCTTTAACAACGCCTTTGATGGGGCGCTAACTATTGCGGGTATAGTTAGTGCAAGTTTCATCATCTTTTGGTCAAATCAAAGCTTAAGTTCAACGATTATTATAATAACAGGATTTTCTACTGCTTTAGCAATTGGCATAAGTGGTTTATGGGGGGCGTTTCTCTCTGAAGAAGCCGAACGAAAGAAAAAACTTGATGATCTAAAAAAAGAAATGGTAATCATTGAAGAAAAAGACGAAGAAGGGAAAAATCGTAAAGAGATAAATACTGAAGATAATATTAAAGAGATTTTATTAGAGGAGAAAGAAATTCAAAAAGCAATGGTAATCCCTATGAATATAAATCACTCTGCTGATAAAAGAAAATTTTCGACAAAAAGCAGGAAGAAGAAAGGGAAACAATCTAAAACTTTGATTGAGCGATCTGAGAGATTTGCAACTATTGTTGCTTCCTTAGTAGACGGGGGAGCACCTGTTTTAGGATCGGTATTTCCGCTGATTCCATTTTTTTTTGGTCCTAGCTTATCATTGTTTCATTTTATCGCTTCATATGCCATATTGGTAGGGATATTAATTTATTTAGGAATTTTCCTCGGCAACATTTCTGGAGGGGGTCGTCTAAAATATACATTACATCTTGTTACCGCTGGTATCACTACTTTAATCGTTTCTCTACTGTTAGAATTAGCCATCTCTCCTTAAATTAACTTTAATTAAAATAAATTTTATTTTTTGATAAGGTTCAGCAAAATTCAATATATCGAAAATTTAAAATTTTTAAAACAATTTCATTACAAAAATTATAAATTCTACTTGATTTTAAAAAGATTGGTCATAATTTATTCGACGACTTATTGGATAAAAACGATTTGAAAAAATCTGATGTATTCGTCATGAGCACCGGTTATGGCCGAAACACAATCGATATAGCTGATGATCGGGTCACTGAGATTACTGCTCACGCCAAAGGAACCCAATACTTGTCAGAATTGAAATTTCAGAAAACAAACCCATTACAACTATAGGTATAAAGCTCCATAGAAGGTTTGCGATGACTAGATTAGATAGATATTTACTGGGAAGCTTCATTCAATATTCACAATTATTACTTAATTAATCAAGAAATTAAAGTTTCGCTCTCTCTTAATTCTATGTAAGAGATGTTAATCTTTCTTCTAATTTATTGCATTGCTTATACCCACACATTTCCCAATAATATCTATCAGTAACATAAAAATTCTTTATTCAAAAAATAATTTAAATTTACTTTCATACTAATAAATAAAACCAATAGTGAAATTTTATGCCAAGTTCAAAAGATTATATGGAAATGGATGACAAATATTGCGCTCATAACTATCATCCAATAGAGGTAGTCATTTCTAAAGCAAAAGGAGTATGGGTTTACGATCCGGAAGGTAAAAAATATTTAGATTGTTTATCTGCCTATTCCTCTCAAAACGCAGGCCATTGTCATCCAGAAATTGTTAAAGCGTTAAAAGAACAAGCCGATAAAGTTACCTTAACATCTCGTGCTTTTTATAACGATGTGATGGGTCCTTTTTTAAAAAAACTATGTGAAGTAGTGGGACCGCATATCAACGATCCAAAAAATTCAGGTATAATGGCTCTGCCTATGAATACTGGAACTGAAGCAGTGTCAACTGGTCTGAAGGTTGCAAGAGCTTGGGGTTATATTAAGAAGAAAATTCCTAAAAACGGAGCTAAAATTATTATCTGTAGAGATAATTTTCATGGAAGATCAATCACTATTGTGGGTTTTAGTACAGATATTGAGGCTGTAAGATACTATGGTAATTTTGGTCCCTACACTCCCGGTTTTGTTACGATCCCTTATGGAGATGCCGAAGAATTAGAAAGCAGTATTTTAAAAATTGGAGCAGAAAACGTAGCGGCGTTTCTATTCGAGCCAATTCAAGGAGAAGCAGGAGTTAATATCCCTCCTGAAGGATATATTAGAAAAGTTAGAGAAATTTGCACAAAATACAATGTTCTTATGATCGCTGACGAGATTCAGACAGGTTTCGGAAGGACAGGAGAATTATTTGCTTGTGATCACGAGAATGTGAAACCTGACGCAATTTTACTTGGAAAAGCGTTAGGAGGAGGCGTTTATCCGGTTTCTGCAGTAGTTACTACGCGAAATATTATTGGTCCTGAAGTAATTAAGCCTGGAACTCATGGAAGCACATTTGGTGGAAATCCTTTAGCTTCAGCTGTCGCTATGAAATCTTTAGAAATTCATATTGACGATCATTTAGCGCAACGGTCCAAAGAATTTGGAGCCTATTTCTTGGAAGGTCTTAGTAAAATAGCAGAAAAGAAGACTATAGTGCCGATAAAAGAAGTTAGAGGGAAAGGATTGTTGATGGCGATCGAGTTTGAATCGGATGCAAGACACATCGTAGAATTATTTAAAGATAACGGCGTGTTAGCAAAACATACTCATTCTACTACTATTCGTTTTGCTCCTCCACTTATTATAACAAAAGACCAAATCGATTGGGCTCTCAAAATTATCGAAGATGTGTTAGTAGTTTAAAAGTTCTTGTATTCAATTATGTTTACACATTTTCATTATTTTCTATAAAGAAATGAGTACCTGCTTTACCATCAAGAGCTTCTTTAATTTTTTCTATTGATGTAATAATAGCGCGTTCACCGCCTGATTCTAAGAAGTTTATAACTGCTTGAATTTTAGGACCCATACTTCCCGGAGGAAATTGTCCTTGCTTTAGATAATCCTTAGCATCTGCAGTTGAAACATTATTGAGGTATTTGTAATCGACTCTGCCATAGTTCAAGGCTACTTTTTCGACATCAGTCGCAATTATTAGGATATCTGCACCTATCTGTTCACCTAATTTTGCACTGGCTAAATCTTTATCTATAACAGCTTCAACGCCTTGAAAGCGAGGACCTTCTTTAATAACAGGAATTCCACCGCCACCACATGAAATAACGATAAAATTCTCCTGCATCAACTTTTTAATTTCTCGAGATTGAACTATCCTTATTGGTTTTGGTGAAGGAACTACGCGTCTCCATCCTTTTGAAGTTTTCACGTATCCAGGACGTTTTCTTTTGTATGCCGGTCCAATTGGTTTTGTAGGATGAGTAAACGCTTTATCATTAGGGTCAACTTCAACGTAAGTTAAAACAGTTAAGAAAAATTTTTCCAGATCAGTACCAAGTCGCGTGAGTTCTTCATCAAGGGTAGATTCAATTAAAAATCCTATTTGTCCTTGAGTTTCAGCGACTAATATCTGCAAAGGCATTCTTGTGATTTCGTCAGACGCTTCTTGTTGAAGAAGTAGTGCACCTACTTGAGGTCCATTACCATGTACTATAATAATATTATAATATTCTGATAATTTAGCAATTTGCTTTATAGGCGCTCGTAAATTATTAATCATCTGGTCGGGTGTTCCTCTTTCTCCCGGTTTTATTAGAGCGTTTCCTCCAAGCGCAACAATTAGCGTTTTCATTAAAGAGAACCTTTACGACAAACGATTTAAAAGCAAATGAAAAATAATAATATTTTACTTTTTATTTAAAGCTTTTCTCTTCAATGTGGTACAATATCATTTATCAAATGAAAAGAAAAATTTTTAAAATTTATCTCGTAAAAAGAGCATGATTGCTTTTTGGCTATGCAATCTGTTTTCTGCCTGATCGAATACATACGATTGAGGACCATCTATAACTTCAGCAGTTTGTTCATAACCTCTTTTGGCTGGCAAACAGTTCATAAAAATTGCGTCTGGTTTAGCAGCTTCCATTATCTGTGAGTTGACTTGGAATGGTGCGAAAATTCTCCGTCGTTCTTCTTCTTTATCAACAGGAATACCATATGACATCCAGGAGTCGGTATAGATTACATCAGCATCTCTCGCAGCATTATAGGCGTCATGAATAATATTTACATATGCCCCTGTTTCTTTTGAAATTTGAGAGACTTCATCAAGAACTTCTTGTTCAGGCGTGTATTCTGATCCAACAGGACAAGCAACATCTAATTCTAAACCAAAAATTGCGGCAATCCGCATTAAATCGTATGTTACATTATTGTACGCATCTCCGAAATAACTTATCTTAAGGTTGTCGAAACTTCCTAATTTCTCTTTTATAGTTAAGAAATCTCCCATCATTTGGCACGGATGCGCGAAATCATCCAACATGTTGATAACCGGCACTTCCGCATGTTGAGCCAAATCCATCATATCGTGTCTTTTAAACAATCTTGCCGCTATTATATTTACGAACCTTGAGGCTGTTTTTGCTGTATCGTGGATATTCTCTTTTTTACCAAGAGGAGAATCCTTAATTGAATAAAAAATAGCATGCCCTCCTAATTGCTGCATCCCTACTTCAAAGGATATTCTTGTCCTTAAGGAAGGTTTTTCAAACATCATTAAAAGCGTCTCTCCTTTAAGTGTAGAATCAAAAAGATGAGGATTTTGTTTAATCTCTACAGCTTTATTAATTATTTTCTCGATTTCCACCTTCGAAAGGTCAGAAATTTTTAATAAGTGTCGAACCATTTTAACATCAATGAATCTATTAGATAATACTTTATATTTTTTACTTTAAATCTTCTATTTTATGATTATCGCGACCGTAAGCAAGTTCTTTTAACATCTCTTGATCTTTTGAACTTAATTTTTCTGTAATTACACGGCTTAGGAGTTCACCGAGTCCAGGTCCAAGCATGAAGCCTTGACCGCACATACCCACTGCGTTAATGTATCCTTCAACATTATCGATTTTTCCAATTATAGGATTTCCGTCTGGAGTCATTGGATATAATCCTCTCCAAGTTCTTCTAATTTTAATGTTTCTTAAACGCGGCAGTAAATTAACCATTCGCTTTGTGATTTGTGGTAAGAAAGAGCTAGTTTCGCGACGATCTATACCTGGAATGTTAGGTTCTGGAGTCAAGCAAAATATAATTTTACCCTCTTTATTTTGATAGAAATAATAATTTTTTGAGTTTCCAAACTTCTCATCTGTAGCAGGTTTAATATCAATTACCATTGTAGAGAAGAATTTCTTGACGGGCTCTGTAATTCCTGCTTCATGGCTTTCTGGAACAACACGTAAATCAATATTTATCATATTACCAATCTCTTTAGCGTGAGCTCCTGTTGCATTAATTATTGTTTGAGCTTTATATTCCGCTTTATTGGTTTTTACGCCAGTGATTTTTTTATTATTTGTAGTGATGTCAATCACTTCTTCGCTAAACCTATACTCTGCTCCTAATTCCCTTGATTTACGATAAAAAGCATGAAGAGCTAATAAAGGAGAAGAATTTCCATCTTCAGGGCTATATGTGCCGCCCAATAAATTATCGTTATTTATTCCAGGAACTAATTCTTTGATTTTATCAGCATTTACATAATCAATATTTAAGCCATATTCTTTTTGCTGTCGAACCGTATTTTTTAACAGTCGTTCGTGTTCGTTAGTATACGCGAGAAAACAATAACCACCTTGTTCCCACCAAATATCGTCTCCATACAATTCTTTCCAAGAAGCAAAAATTTCTATTGATCTTTTGCATAACCAAATCTTGCTTTTAAGCGAATGAGTTGCCCTAATCCCTCCAATAGCGTGTTTGTTATCGCCCTGAGCGACAGAGAGTAAACTATCAAGAACAAGCGTTTTAAGTCCAGTTTTTGCTGTAGCTAAAGCAGTTGGAACGCCTATACTTCCAGCTCCTATGATGATAACATCGTATTCCGTCAAAACTGTTTACCCCCTTTCTTTGTTTTTATTCCCGCGAAAGCGCCCATAGGAACTTCTACAAATAACGGTCGTTTTGTTCCGGGAATAATGTTTTCTTGCTTTATCCCTTCTTCTCGGAAAATTCTATTAATTAGCGAGGTACAAGTTTTTCCACCACACGCCCCCATCCCAGCCTTAGTTAATGCTTTTAATTCGTTAAAATCACGCACTCCATAGCGAATCCATTTCCGTATTTCTCCTACCGAAACTCTTTCGCATCTACACACGATAATATCGTCATCGGTGTATGTTTGTTGATAAAGATCCATAGGCTCGGCATAACTTGATTTTATAAGTTTAATGCCAACTGCAATATTAGCAATTTCTGAAGGCAACTTAACTGAAACTAATTGGGTTTTTGGAAATTCTTTAAGAAATCGTGCTCGAATAACTTCATACTCTCCTAATTCCCCATCGTTACTTACAACAATAACTGTTCGACCAACTTCAATTTTTTCTGAAGTTAATTCTAAGGGAAAAGTAACTACTGGAGAATCTTTGTCTTTTCTATAGTCAACCAACGTGATAGCTAATCCCGGACAGACCGATACACATTTTCCACAACCAATACAATCTTGGTCGTCGGTAAAATACGGTAATTGAGTAATTAAACCGTCAACCGTCTTGATTTGCTCCTGAGGACACACACTGGTACAAGGATTGCACGGTATTTCTTGATTACAATGAAATAGAGGAAAAATACCTTCTTCCCTTCTTATCACTTCCATCTGAACAGGATCTGGAGGTTTTGCTTTCATTAAATTAGCAAAATCTTCTAATTTTTCAAGATTTTCCGTATTTGAAATTCCAAATTCTTTTAAGATTTTTAGCGCTTCAATTCTGCCCGTAAAGATTGCTGCAGAAGCTTCAGCTATTTCTTGGGCGTCACCTGCTATCCAAACTTTCATATTATATTGCTGTGCTTTGCGGTAAAACTCATCCACAGGATCTAGTCCGACTGCTATTAGTAGAGTATCACAAGCATATGTTTTTTCGGAGCCTGGTTCAATATCCCCGTTATCCGTTAGCTCCCCAATAGTGATGGACTCAAGTTTTTCTTGACCGTTTGCTGAAATAACGGTATGGTTCGTATAGATAGGAACGCCTAACCGTTTTAATTTGTCTTTGTGAACTTTATATCCTCCACATTGGGATAAAGCTTCAACTAAACCTACAACATTTATCCCAGCTTGTATCGCGTGGTATCCTGCTATTAATCCGACATTACCTCCTCCAACAATAAATACATTTTCAGCAGCTTTTATCAAATCTCGATTTACTAAGGTTTGAAATGCACCAGCACCATACACTCCAGGAAGCGTGTTTCCGGGAAATGCGAGCATTTTTTCTCTTGCACCAGTTGCAATTAATACGTACTTAGGATTAATCAAAACATATTCGTCCATATTTTTAATTAGTCCAACTAAGCCATCGCTAAAAATTGCTATAACTATACTGTTGGTCCAAATCTCTACTGATTTAAGATTGGATACTATTTCTCCGAGTATATTTCCTATATCTATACCACGTGTACCCGCATAGACATCTTCTTGAGAACCAAAAAACTTATGAGTTTGCAAGACTAGTTTTCCACCCAATCTTGATTTATCATCGACTAAAATAACATCAATATTATTTTCTCCTAAGATTTTTGTAGCAGAAAGTCCTGCGGGACCTCCTCCTATTACGAGAACATCAGTATTTATTATGTTTATATCTCTAACCTCAACACGATCGTCTTCCGAAGGTAATTCTGGTAATTCATTACAGCTCTCAATCGTCATACCTTCAGTTAATGGTGTCATGCACGCTTTAACTGGAACCCCATTGACGATTACATTACACTGGGAACACTGTCCATTTGCACAAAATAATCCTTGTGGACTGTTATCTTTTACATGATGACCAAAAATCTTAATTTTATTTAAAAACAGAGCAGAAGATATAACCATACATTCGAATCCATATAGAAGGTTTCCGTCAAAACTGAATTCTATTTTCTTCTTATTTTCGGGAATTTCCAGAATGGGGTGCTTGGTTATGTTTTCCATCTAGAATCAAGTTAAATAATTAATTATTATTGATATTATTGATAAGGAGTTATAATATCAATTATATTATGAAAATCAATTCCTAACTTTTTCACAGTCTCTATAGTGGGGCAACCGTTTTTACTCCAACCTCGTTCAATGTAAACAGCATCTTGGAGCTTAGTATACTGTTCTTCTCTGTGTTTACGAAGAATTTTGATTTTCTCTTCAGTAGACTTACCTTTAATATCGATTTTCAACTCCTTTAGCTGAGTATCGTATCTCTCTGCTCGACTTTCATATTCAAGTGGAGTAACAGGTCCAACAGCCCTATATGGTAAATTAGAATCGTGTTCTCGAAGACCTTTACCCTGTCTGATGTTAAATATTCTTTGAAAGTTATACACTCGTTCCGACATTAAAAGAAGATCGTCTATTGTCGATTCTAGCCCTGTTACCGCTGAAAAATATTCTGTGTACCATTTTACATGATCAGGAATTTTTGCGCGGACTAACTCTCCCGTTTTAGGATCCTTGATGGGGTAATCTGCTTGACTCGTTGGTTGGATATCGTTCCAGGGAAGCTTGCATAAACCACATAAACTAAACCAAGTCCTCCATATTGGGAAATATTGTAGAGCTTTAGCTTTATCCTTAAATGTAGGAATTGAGTTTCGAATAACATCATCAAATATAAGCCAAGCTTCGTCGTGCTGTGGACCTTTGTTTGCTAATCCATACCCACCTTGTTGTGCTAACGATTCTTTGGTTACATATTCAGAAAATTCTAACCCCTTGTGTTCCATACCGATATCTTGTACGAATTGTGGATCTGCTCCATATTTTTCGACAAAGAATTTTTTCATGTGCTTAATACCCTTTCCAACGATAATTCCAAAGCCTTCACCCTTGGCCATTTGGTGTATTAACTCGACAGCAGCTTCAACGCTTCCGAAGTTTA
Source organism: Promethearchaeota archaeon (assembly GCA_019057735.1). The sequence goes on from JAHLWV010000060.1 coordinate 10,362, forward strand.
ATTCCAAGCCTCCAGTTCTTTCTTTATTTAAAATACCCGCCTCATAACATTCCATCACAAAAGCTATTCCTGTGCCTACTGATATCGTATCTAAACCATAAGTGTCGCAATAGAAATTTACTTCTAAAACCCATTTTGGATCCCATACGCCCCAATTCGAGCCACAACCCGCTATTGTCTCGTATTCTGGTCCATCAACAATTAATTTTTGCCCTTTAAAAGGACCTGTTCGAACTTCGTATCCCTCTGAATAGTGGGAACAACTTACAGTGCATCCAATCCAACATCCATCTCCGCCTTCTTTACCCGAATATATACCCCTCATAATTTCTCTATTGTAGGGTATGTCTTTCCCTCGAATTTCTCTATGAGCTCCAAAGCGAAAGTTTTCTGTTGGTAAGAGATCTGTAACATTCATGATATCGGGAAGATGCCCCGTTCCAACTCTGCGCATTTCGTTCTGTACAGGATCAAGTTTAATTATTTCTTGAGTATGTGCTATCCCTATTTTTCTAGCTTCTTCTAAATTAGCGGGATTATTCGATC
>JAHLWV010000356.1 GCA_019057735.1 Promethearchaeota archaeon
CTAGATCCTCTACATATACACCTATACTATGAAGTCCTTCTTTTCCTTGATCTATAAATTCTTTAAAAAGACAATCTCCACTTTTCCACTGCTGAAGTTCAATTTGTACGTTAAGTAGACGACTAAACGCATAATCTAATATGATTGTTACTTCTTTTCCGTGAAAAGTAGCTTCTTGATGAGTAATATTTTCCATCTGGGCGAAAGTAGGAATACTATACATCTGCTCCATTTTTTTTGCCTGTTTTTTAATGTCCTTGTAGAGAAAACTCATTTGATCTATTTTTAAATTCCCTAAATTAAATTTAAAATTTTGAGCCATTTTTATTCGTTAAACTAATTTGATTTATTGTATCATATTATAATTTTTTTTTATTTTTTAAGTTAACATAAGTTATTTTATTTTATTTTTTTTCAAAACTACTTAAAAAATTCATAAAATAATTCTACACCTTCTTACTACTATTTGAATACTCATTCATAATACTTAAATACCTCATATGATTCTATTCATGTAATAAATTATATTGAATGATTATTCGAAAACTCATTCGAAATTAAAAAAACTAGAGTTGGATGAAATAGTGTTAAGTTATAAAGAATTCATAAAAGAAGATAAATTTGACAAAAAAGAATCTCATTTCGTTGAAGGAAGTATTACTAAACTATGCTGGCGTTGCGAGACTGCGCATAAGAAAGGCTATATGGTCAAGGACATCTCAAAAGGGCGGAAAATCTTTTTCTGCCAAGAGTGTTATGATAGAATAGATATATCTTAGCTAAACTAGTGATTATTCTTCTTTCAATTTACGCCGATAAATTTCAACTAAGGCTTTTATAGGCAAAATTGCAGATATGTAAGCATATTACAAGTAACAGTTTTTATTTACATATACATCCAATGAAGATAATAGATAGACATGTATCTTGCGTACTAAGAAAATGAGTAATAGAATGCTCTTAAAAAAGTTTTTTTTAAAATTTTAAATGTGTTGTACTAAATCGTTAAGGTCTTTCTAAAGACCGCGTAAATACTAGTAGTATATATATTATAATCGAATTCTTTAGAAATAATTCCTTTTATTTTCTTTTTTAATCCCGAGATTGATTCCTCGATTAAACCTATATCTGAATCGAATTTATGTAAAAAGATGGAGAGCTTCACTCGTATATTTCCTCTCTTTAGTTCCATTATTACTTTATTGAGATAATCTAATGCTAGATCGTATCTCTCAACATCCTGAATGTCTATTACAAAAATTAGTTTATTTGATCCAACCATGTATTCTGCTAACAAATTTTTAAGGTGGTTGTCTCGATGTTGTTCTTGCCCTCCAAGATCCCATATTACGAATTCTGAGTTAGTGGTTTTATCTTTAAAAAACTGTGTATCGTAACCTCTCGTCGGAGATAAAGAAGTAAAATAAGATAAATTGTTTTTTCGTTGTAGGAGTAAACTAATGGATGTTTTTCCACAGTTATCTAACCCCAAGATAATTATTTTAATCGGTTTCTTATTTGAAGGTTCGGTTTCCATTTTTTTAATACCTTAATAGTAGCTTAATTCTACACTTCCTCAATATAATGTGTCTGAAATGTCTGCATCGCTTAGTTCTTCGATTCTATCTTGATTTATATTTGAGATAAATATGGTGATTTCTGTTAGGATACTAAATATTTGAGGATCTCTAATTTTATAATATTTATTACGGCTTTCTCGTCTTACGGTTAAGACTTTAGCGTTAACTAAGTGCTTTAATTGTTGTGAAGTTGAAGATTGACTTTTTCCTATAGCACTCTCAATTACACTAGCAGACATTTCTGTTCCTTCTTTTAAAGCGTCCAAAATGTCTAATCTTGAAGGATCTGATAATATTTTGATGAATTCTGCTAAATTATCATTTAATGTACTAATAATTATACACCTTTTTAGAGTAAGATATCTTTACGAAGTGAACTTTGTTAGTAGTTTATTGGCAGTTAAAATATTTAAATATGATTATATGATTATGTTTTTATAAAATTTATAAATATTAATTGATCATTATTTAACTCACACTCAAAGTATCTGGAATAAGAAATAAAATTTAAATTCAAATCATCTGTGAAAATATTCCGACCATATTTAAAGGTAAAAAATCGATATGAAAAGAATTGGATTTATAGCAAATCCCATCGCTGGAATGGGTGGTAGTGTAGGACTAAAAGGAACTGACGGAGACATTTTTAAAAAAGCAATAGAGATGGGTGCTACACCGATTACACCAAGCAGAGTACAAAATTTCTTGATTAATATAAAAAATCGAGATAACATCTTGTTGATCGTAGCACCAGGAAAAATGGGGGAAGACTATGTCAAGGGTAACAATTTTAAATTTAAAGTCATGGGAGATATTGGTGAGAATACAACGGCAGAGGATACAAAAAGAATTGCTCGACTTATGATTGAGAGTGGAATTGATTTAATTGTTTTTTGTGGCGGAGATGGAACAGCCAGAGACATTTTTGACGTAATTAAACTAAAAATCCCTGTGGTTGCAATTCCATCGGGAGTAAAAATGTTTAGTTCCGTGTTCGCTCTAAATCCTAAAGCTGCTGCTCAGATTGTGGATAAATTTATAGAAGAAACGACAGATACGCAAGAAAAAGAAATTCTAGATATCGACGAAGATGCTTTTAGAGGCAATCGATTAGTTTCAAAATTATATGGATATTTATTAGTCCCCAAAATTCAGAACCTTATGCAGAACGCAAAAGATAGTTCCAAGGTTGGAAGGACTATTGATGAAAACAAGTACGAAATAGCTCAGCAGATTATTGAAACAATGGAGGAAGGAATTTTATATTTATTAGGCCCTGGGACGACTGTTAAATCTATTACAGATCAGTTGAAGCTAACTAAATCTTTGCTTGGGGTTGATTCGATTTATAATAAATCTCTGATTAGTGAAGATTTAAATGAAAACGGCATAATCGAGCTGCTTGATAAATATCAGAAAGTTAAAATCATCGTAACTCCTATAGGGGGTCAGGGATTCGTATTTGGTAGAGGTAACAAACAATTTACTCCTAAAATATTAAGACGGGTTGGTAAAAATAATATTATTATTATTGGAACTGAAGATAAAATAAAGAGTCTAAAATGCTTGAGAGTTGACACGGGTGACGACGAAACTGATAGGATGCTAGAAGGACTCACTAAAGTGATTATCGGGTACAAAGAAGAATTAATTTGTTCTATTGAATGATAATTAAATTATAAAATAAAAATAAAAATAAAAAAATAAATAAAAGCTAATTATATATTTAGTTCTTCGAGTTTTT
>JAHLWV010000357.1 GCA_019057735.1 Promethearchaeota archaeon
TATATATTCTTCATTCAATCCCCTTCCTTCTGCATAATTAGATATAGCCTTTGCTGCAGTAATACACATTTCATCGGTTATACTTCTTGCGCCCACATCCAAAGCGCCCCTAAACATAGCAGGAAATCCAAGAGAATTGTTCACCTGATTAGGAAAATCGGAACGACCGGTAGCAACAATTCTTGCTCCTGCTTCTTTTGCTTCCCAGGGCCACATTTCAGGAATAGGATTAGCGCAGATAAAAACTATGGAATCCTTAGCCATACCAGCGATTTCCTCTTTCTTTATTGTACCGGGACCAGACTTGGATAAAGCAATACAAACATCAGCTTTTTTAAGAGCTTCTTTCATATCACCCGTCCTTCCCTCCTTATTCGTCTTCTCACATATTTTCCATTTGGTAGGCTCTTTCTTTAATTCCATTCTTCCCTGGTGAAGAATCCCTTTACTATCCACCATTATCATTTTTTCTGGATTCGCTCCAGCTAACATTATGTACTTGGCGCAGTTCATATTTGCTGCTCCTGCACCAATGAAAGTAATTGAGACATCTTCCATCTTTTTATCAACTACCTTCAAGGCACTAATTAACCCGGCTAAGGTAACCAGAGCTGTTCCTTGCTGATCATCATGCCAGACAGGAATATCTAACTCTTTCTGTAATCTCTCAAGAATATAAAAACATTTTGGCTTAGCAATATCTTCAAGGTTTATACCTCCAAATGTGGGAACAAGCCATTTAACTGCAGTAATTATCTCATCAGGGTCTTTAGTATTTAAACATATGGGAAATGCATCTACCCCACCCAAATATTTAAATAGCATTCCCTTACCTTCCATTACGGGAAGAGCTGCTTCAGGCCCTATATCCCCCAAACCAAGGACTCTTGTCCCATCGCTAATAATCGCAACAAAATTTCCTTTATTTGTGTGTTCATAAACCTTATTTTTATTTTTTTGAATGTCCAGGCAAGGTTCCGCTACGCCGGGAGTATACCAGATAGCAAAATCTTCGTAACTTCTCACCGGGGTCTTAATCTCTACACCTATTTTGCCCCGATAAAACGGATGATACTTCATGGCAAACATCTTTGGTTTATTAGCCTTTGCCAAAAGCTCCTCTTTTGTTAATTTTTTACCCATCATACTCTCCTTTAAAAATTTATTTCTAGTTATACAGCCACATATTTACGCTGATATTTTTCTTTATTATCACATATAAATCTGTATTCATCTGTGTGAGTCTGCGGCTAATACATTTATTTTTTATGCCTTGTTTTTAAAAAACAGAGGACATTCTTCTTAATATTCATGCAATGTTTTCTGATAAATCTCTCCGCTTTACTTACATCTCCCTGAAGCATAGCGTGTATAATCTCCTCATGCTCTTTTAAAGATTTCTTAGTTCTACCAGGAACAGAAAAAGATTCCATCCTTCCTAATTGAATCTGAGCGTTAATATTATTCATTATCATCTGGATGAGTAGAGTTTGGCTGGACCAACCATGAAGTTATGAAACACAATATCTACTTTGATAAAGGGCTCAAAATTACCTTTCTCTATATAATTTTTACATTTATTGTGAAAATCAGCCATCTCTAAAAGCTTCTCGTGAAACTTTTTTTTATTAAGTTTTAAGAAGTTTAATCTAACAGCTAACCCCTCTAATGCTCCTCTAAGGTCGTATATTTCTTCTATATCTTTAAGTAAGGGAAAGACTAGTTACAAAAGTTCCATTTTGAGGAATAATTTCCACCAATCCCTCTCTCTAACTTATTGATGGCTTCTCCTAACGGAGTCCTGCTCACTTCTAATTCTTCAGCTAATTGTTCCTCTTTAATCTTAGTTCCCGGCTTTAAATCCTTACTACCTAACCTTCTCTTAATCGCTTCCTATACATCTTCATTTAAATTGGGACGATTTCTTATCTCAGCCTTCATAATCAACTCACTCTTATTTTTAATTACTAGTTAGTAAAATTATACCTATTTTTATAATAACGTCAAGAAAAATTTAAAAAATATCATTTAAAAAATAAAAGTGCACTATCAAAAAAAGTAAAGTAAAAAGACATTATTTAGAACTAAAACTTATAGAGAAAAGAGGTTCTAAATTATGCCTACACAATTGCACAAAAACTTTACCAATGGTCAGGTTAAATCACTGTTAGAAAATTACCTGAATAAAAAAATCAAGATTAATTATATTTTATCAATCCTTGGAATCAAAAGAATAAGATTCTTTGAATTGCTGGCCAGACATAAAAAAGATCCAGATAATTTTTCTATCCAATACAACAGAAAAACAATTAATCGAAAGATAGATCAAGAGATCCGGAAAAATATTGATCGAGTAGGAGATAAATGATTAATTCATCTACCGTCCTCTCACACCACCGTACGTACCGTTCGGTATACGGTGGTTCGTTAGAAATTAGTTACTTGTGTAAATCTTTCTGTAAAACTAAGGTATCCAGAATCCTTTAGTCTCTTATTAGTAAAGGTTGTTGTAAGTATAAGGCTATTGAAAATTCTCCAGTAAGCTTTTCTTGTGTTGGCAAGTTTCCATGCATTGAAGTTATCAATAACAAGTTTCACCAGATTATAGTACCTAATTGGCAAGTTCATAGACATCGCGAACCCAAAAGTTTACACACATCGTGAACTTGTTGCTCTGAAATATTTTATAATAACCTTAAAACAGGAGATTAATATAAGCATAAAAAACTATGAGAACGAGCTGTTTTAAAATATAAAAATAGCAAATCCTTTAAAGATACTTATCAACCCTAGCTAAACGAAAATCCTTATTTTTGAAGGGTTAAAAACGTGATAGATATAATATGAAAAACAGATCGAAAGTAAAAATTATTGATATTACAATGTTACTTGCATTTTAACAAAAAGCCTTATTATTTTTTTAAAATTCAATCTTTAGAGTTCGCGATCTCTGTGTATTTTATATCACTAGGATAAATTCGCGACGTCTATGAATTTGTCACTTGGGTTCTAATAAAAAATAACCTACGCCCTTTTCTTGAATTGCTTGAAGATCAGGAAGATTTTCAATGGCAATTTTTTTCTCTGGATTAAAATCAGAGAATATTTTAGTTAATTCTAAAAACGAAGTTATATGACGTCCAACGCGTAATTCAATAGGAAGTCCATTTTCGTCATTGGGTAGTTTACCTTTCTCAACTTTTTTTTTGAAGTATTACCTAAATACTTCACCTTCTTATATTGGAAAAGTGTAATTCAATATTAAATAATTTGATGGCTATATATTTATGTGAGATAATTTACACAGAAAATAAAAAAATAT
>JAHLWV010000061.1 GCA_019057735.1 Promethearchaeota archaeon
TTTAGTGTTTCTTTTTGAGAAAGCCTAGTTTAATCCGTATTATCCTTTTAGCTCTCTTTATGTCCCAATTTTTACTTATTGGCATTTTCAGATATAAAGTTTCTCTTCCAAGCGATTTGCACTTAACAAGTTGGAATTACCGTGTTGTTAGGAATTATTATTATAGGTTTAGTTTATGCAAGAATATTACATAAAAAAGTAAACAAAAAAGATATAGGTTAAGAAATTAAAATTATTTGTTTTTTGAAATATCCTTCAACATCTTCTTTATTTCGTCTGCTTTTTCTTTATCCTTTGCAAGCTCGGCTTTCTTTTTCTTGTCTTCTACTGCTTTTTTTGATTCAGACAATTTAAGTGTTAATTCCTGCTTCAAAGTTAATAAGTTCTGCATGTCCTTACGGAATTCCTTTGATTTAGAAATAACCCGTTCTTTTTTCTGTAGAGACAATAACTCCTCTTTTCCCTTTTTAATTTTGATTAGGTTTGAAATTTCTCCTGATAATATACTTACTTCTTTTATTGCACCTTTAATTTTTTGCGTTTCCTCTTTCTTTTTACGCTCATCTTTTAACTTCTGCTTTTCTAGTTCTTCGTGTATTATTTTTATTCTCTGATTACTTTCTATTACTTTTTGCTCGAATTTTTTAGCGTTCTCAATCTCTTTCTTAATGAATTTTGTTTGTTCACTCCAACCAATTGCTTTAAACTTAGTAATTGCGGTATTAAATTTCAAGTAAGCAGCCTTAAACTCATATTTAGAGACCAATTCTTTCCCTTCATCTATAAGCCTTAATCCTTCTTCTTTTATTTTTTCATTTTGTTTCTGAGTTTCGTATAACTTCTTAAATTTCTTTTGTTGCTCTCTCTTCCTAAGGTCAGTTTCCATTTGTTGCTTCCGTATCTCTTCGCGAAAAAGTTCATATTCTCGTTGTCTTTTAATATTAGTCTCTTCTTCTATTTTTCTCTTTTCTAAGTAATTTTCTTTTTCGTGGATTAAATCGTTGATTAAAGTGGTTAAATTAGTAATTTCAGGTTCCCAACCTATTTTTTCAGCTAACAAATTTCTTGCTTGAATGTACAAAGATATTGCTTTCTCGTAATCAGGAGTGCTCATCTTGATATATTTTCCACCATCTTCTAGAAGCGAATATGCTGCTTCTCTAAATGTCAATTGATCTTGAATAATTCTCTCTCTTTGTTTAGTTGCAATCTGCTGAGCTTTCTTCTTTTCTCTTTCTTGATATCTTCTTTCCTTTAAGATGGTTTCCAAATTTCTTTCCTCTTTTAACCGTTCTAATTCTCGTTTTAAGTTTTGTTCCTTCTCTCGTCCTCTTCGTCTTTTAAGTTCTTCAGCTTTTACGATCATGCCGTTAATGGAATCTGTTGGGAAATTGATTTCATTAAGAATAAACATCGCTTTCCTATAACTCATAATAGCTAATTCGAACTTAGAATTGTTAATGTGTAGTTCAGCGTCATCTAAAATTTTAAAAGCTTCCTCTTTCTTTCTTTCTATAAGAGCTTGCGTAAAAATTAATTTTTCATCTTCATCCTTTTTTAACTTTAAGCGCTCTCTTTCTCTGCTAATATTTTCAGCAATTTTCTTTTGAAAATCAATTTCCTCGCGTTCTTTTTTAAGTTCTCGTTCAAGTACTTTTTGTTTTTGGAGATCATTGACTCTCTTCTTCTCTTTAAATCGTGCGATTAACTCTTTAATTGAATTCGTAGGGTAGTTAATTTCATTTAATACTAACTCTGCGCTTCTATAATATTCTAAAGCTTTATCGTATTCTGCACGTTTTATATATATTTCAGCTTCGTCAAACAATTCAAAAGCAGCTTCTTTGCGTTTCTCCAAATGTAATTTAAGGTCTTCTTGTTTCTTAATTTTAATTTGTTTAACTCTCATTTGTTCTTCTTCGTATTTCATGGTATCAGCAATGGTCTGAAGAAAGTGTTTTTCTTTTTCTTGTTTTCTAATACCATATTCTAATTCTTGTTGTTTAGTTATATTGGCCTCCCGTTTTTTTTCTTGGATTTTTAATATAGTATCTTTTATTATTTCAGTAGGAAACTGAATCTGAATTAAGATCAACTCTGCATCATAATACTTTTCTATAGATTCCTCATACTTCCCTTGTTTTAATAGATGTTCTGCTTTATCCATTATGGAAAAAGCTTCCAGCTTTTTTGTCTCCATCAATTTTTTCAGATCTTCTCTTTTAAGAAGCTCGATCTTCTTTGATAGCATCTTTTCTCTTTCTTTTTGAAAACTTTCTGTCACTTTTCTCTCAAATACTCTTTCTTCTTCAACTTGTTTTCGTAGTTTTTCTTTTTCGAGTAATTTTTGGCGCTCTTTTTCGTCTTTTTTAAATTGCAGATTTCGACTTGACTCTTCTAATAATGAAATATAGTTTCCCGTCCACCCTAAATGTTTAAGTAAGTTGAGTGCATTTTGATAAGCTTCAATGGATTTATCATAATTCTCTTGTGCTAAAAAGACATCAGCGTCTTCGATGATTTTAAACGCTTCTTGTTGTTTTAAAATGTTCTGGGAACTCAATACCTTTTTTGTTTCCAAAATTGCCCTTTCTTTTTGGATTAATCTTTTTTCTCTTTCTCTTCGGATTTTAAGATTGTTAAGAAATTGCCTATGTTCGGCATCTTCTTTGATTAATTGCTCGAACTCCCTTTGTTTCCTAATTTCTATTTCTTTCTTTTCATTTTCGATTTTGTTAATCGTCTGGTTAATAAGCACAATTTCTTCGATCCATTGAATTTGAGCAAAAATTTGATTTACATTTCTATAACTTTCTACTGCTAAATCGAATTCTCCTAATGAAAGATAATTTTGAGCTTCATCCAAGATTTTAAACGCTTCTTCCTTTTGGCTCTCTCTAAAATTAATTTCATTTTTGCGTTCTTTCTTAACTATCTCTCTTTCTTCTAGTTTTTTTCTCTTAGCTTTCATCTCTTTGATTATTTTTTCTTGAAAACCTCTATCCTCTCTTTCTTTCCTAATAAGAAATTCGATATCTCGTTGTTTTTTGAGATAAGCATCCCGTTTTTTATTTTCGATCTCGATTATTGCATTCCCTACTCTTTCCATTTCACCATACCATTGAATTTCAGCAAAAATACCAGTTACATGCTGGTATAATTCAATCGCTTTATCAAAATCGCCTTTCTCCAGATAAGCGTGAGCATCTTCCAATATTTTAAAAGCCTCATCTTTTCTCTTCTCTCGATGCATCAACTCCGCTTTTTGATCTCTTAACAAGATTTTTTTGTCTTTTAATTTCTCTTTTTCTAATTGGAGCTGTTTTGATATCTGTTCCTGAAATTGTTGTTCAACCTTAAATTGCTCTATAGATTTCATCAAATCTTTTTGTTTTGTTAATAATTGTTCTCTTTTCCTATTTTCCAATTCTCTTATAGAATATTCAATTAAATGTAATTCGTCGTTCCATTGTATGCTCGCGAAGATATTTCCCGCTTCTTGATAAGCAGCTATTGCGCTATCTAAATCAGATTTTCTTACGAAATTATCTGCTTCATCTAAAGCTTTATACGCGTCAAGTTTACGATTTTCGCGGTGTTCTAATTCTTCTCTTTTTTCTTGGAGAATGCCTTCTCTCTGCCTTATTTTTTCTCTTTCCTTTGCTAACTCTATTGATGTGAGCTGTTGAAACTCTATATCACTTTTTCTACGTTGGCCTAATTTAGTTTGGTGCTCTAAATCTTTCTCAATTTTGTGTTCTTCTAACTTTTTAATACTTAAAATGGTCTCTTCAATTGTAGGAGCATGAGATTCCCAATCTGTCCCTAATTCCTTTAGATATCCTAAGGCTTCCGTGTACCTATTAATTGCTTTGTTATAATCAGATTCTTCCCGTAGTATTCTATCAGCGTCGTCTAAAATTGTAAACAATTTCTCTTCTTTCCTCAAATTTTCTTTTCTTTTTTGTTCGTATTCTAATCTTCTCTTGTCCAGTTCTCTTGCGTTTTCAATAATTTCATCTTTTTCCTTAAAATATATCGTATCTTGTAGGATTTTTAGCTGGCTCTCCCGTTTTTGCCTTAAAATATTCTCTTCTTCTTTATTCGCTTGCTTGATTTCTATATTTTTGATAAAGTTGATAACTGGTTGAATGTATGAATCCCATTCAATGGATTTAAACAATTCAATTGCTCTTTGAAATTTAATAATCGCTTGATCGTATTTCTTCTCTCTTTCCAATTTTTTACCAAAATCAACTAAATTAAATGCTTCAATTTGTATTTTTTCTTCATCTCTATAGATCTCTGTTCTTATCTCTTCATATTCATCAGTCTGTTCTTTTATAAATATTGTTTCTATTTGTTTCTGAGAACTAACTTGCTCATACTCTTTTTTATCATTTTCTAATTTTTCAATAATTATGTTAATACTCTTTGTTTGGTCGTGCCACCCTATAGAATTCAATAATTTTACAGCATTTTCGTAATTCTCAATTGCTTTATCGAAATTTCTATCGGTTTCAAAAAACTTTGCATTATCAATAAACTCAAAGGCATCCTTTTGTATTTCCTCCACTTGCTGTTTCATAGCTTTAAATTTCTTTAATTCTTCAGCTTCTGCTGCACTTTTCTTAACTCCAAACGCGCTAACAACCTGTGGTTCGATTTCTTGACGAATAATATCTTGTTCTTGACCTTCCCCAATCTTGGTTTCAGTCTCTGATTTATGGTGTCTTAACTTTTCTGATAATGCTATAAGTTTGCTTTGCAAATTACTTAATTGAGCCTCAGACCATCCTGTTTGAATTAGTAATTTGATTGCTGCTTCATATTGCTCAATTGCATCTCCCAAAAATCCATCTGTTTCTAATTTTTGAGCTCCATCCAACAAAGAAAAAGCTTGGTCTTGTAATTGCTCAAGTTGATTTTTCGCGTTCGCTTGATCATATATTATCTCTTGTTTTGCAAAATCTTTTAACTCTTCGATCCTAGAGAAAATATCACTTATTTTATCCATCATAAAGCCGCTATTTTTAAGATAGTTTGCTGCTAATTCATAACTCTCCACAGCTTTTTCTAAATTTTTTTCATTCTCAAATTTTTGAGCTAAATTAAGATACTTTAAAGCTTCTTGAGCAAGTTCTTCATTTCCCAACATCTTTATCTAAAACCCTCTTTTAACATTTCTTAAAAACTATAAGTGAAGCGTGAAATTATTGATAGTTCCTACAATAAATTAAACCGATTTATTAATTAAACTTTTTATATTTAGATGATTAATTTACTATAAAAACTAACTTTTAACCTCATTTTTAAAAAGTTAAGAAGAGGACCTTTCATGAAAAGTAATACCTTTCAAATTACGGTCGATATTGAACCGATCTCGAGAAGACTCTTCTACACCGAAAATGAAACCTTTTATGAATTACTGATCAACTCAGGTATCCGTGTACAGTCCCTTTGCGGCGGTAAGGGAACATGTGGCAAGTGTAAAATACTGGTTCAAGACGGAATGAATTTTTTAAATCCTCCAACAAACTCTGAAATGAAATTTCTCACGCAATCCGAAATTAGAGAAAAATGGCGTTTGGCTTGTCAATGTAGAGTAAACCCCTCCCAAATTCAGTCAGCTAAAATACATCATTCACCCCAGATAAGGATATTTATTCCTAAAGATCTACTCGGCGAAGATTTTAAGATATTGACGTCGGGAAAATCTAAAAAAATAAACCTTAATCCAAATGTAAAGAAAATTTTTGTTGAAATTAATAAACCAAATTTAGAAAACCCCGTTCCGGATATTGAAAGAATTTTATCTTCTTTTTCGTCAATCAAGGATAATGAAGGAATTTATAGCGATCTTTCGTTTGAAATCGACACAATAAGAAAAATACCCCTAATTTTAAGAGAAGACCAGCACCGTATTTCATTAACAGTATACAATAATAAAGAAGTAATAGATTGCGAAGCAGGTAATAAAACCGAAGATTGTTTCGGAATCGCATTTGACATTGGAACTACAACTATCGTTGGGTATTTAATCAATTTGCACAATGGAAAAATATATTCAATTGCATCAGCTCTTAATCCACAGACAGCCTACGGTGAAGATGTTATTTCGCGTATAACTTACATAAAAGATAATCCCGCAGGACTTGGAAAATTAAATTCTATTCTGATAGAATCTTTAAACTCAATAATAAAAGAAACCTGTAATAATGCTAATGTTTCAACTAGTCAAATATATGAGGCAACAATAGTTGGGAATTCAGTCATGCATCATATATTTCTCAATATAAATCCTACGTATATCGGTTTAAGTCCCTACGTGCCAGCACTGAAGAGTGACTTAAATATTAAGGCAAAAGATGTAAACCTTGAGATTTCAAAAAGCGGTTATGTCTATGTATTACCTGTAATTGCTGGATTCGTTGGAGCGGACACAATGGGCGTAATTATTTCATCAGAGATTGATAAAGAACAAGAATTAACATTAGCAATTGATGTTGGAACTAATGGTGAATTGGTTATTGGTAATAAGGATGCACTTTTTACGGGATCTTGTGCAGCAGGATCTGCATTGGAAGGTGCTCACATTCAACACGGCATGCGAGCCGCATCAGGAGCTATTGACACTCTTAAAATTGATCCGAGTGATTTTAGCGTTGAATACACCACGATTAATAACAAAAAACCCATAGGCTTTTGTGGTTCTGGTATTATTGATGCGGTAGCCGAAATGTTAAGAGCAAAACTGCTTACCAGAAGCGGTAACTTTAATAAAGAATTCATAGACAACGAACGTATAATAAAAGAAGAGAAAAACCTGAAATTTATATTAGTAAATGAAGATGACACCCCAATTAAAAGACACATAACGATTTCACAGAGTGATGTTAGAGAATTACAAATGGCAAAAGGGGCGTTTTATTCTGGAGCGCGCTTGATTTTAAACCACTTAAATAGCGTAAACAAGTCCGACCTAAAAATTAAACAAATCCTTTTAGCTGGAGCATTTGGAAATTACATTAATAAAAATAACGCGAAATTTATTGGGATGATTCCGGATATACCTGACGATAAACTTTTTCAAATTGGAAACGCAGCAGGAGTCGGTGCTCAAAATTGTTTATTAAACATAGATTTAAGAAAAAAAGCTCGAAAATTACAGGAAAAAATACAGTACGTTGAAATTGCAGTTGAAAAAGATTTCCAAAAAGAATTTGCTTCAGCGATGTATTTTCCTCACTTAAACTTGAATGAATTTCCAAGTCTTAAAGAATATGCACATATCCCAAAAAGGTAAATCCCTTTATAATTAGTAGATGGCTCTTTTAGAAAGAGAAATTGCTCGGATTTTGACTCTGAAAATATTTAAATTTGTAAGATGAATTTTAAAGACCAGAAACGTTTAATATGATATATATATTCTACGAAAAGAGTATAAAAGTATTTAAGAGATAAATATATAAAATTTTTATCAGAAATAGTATTAATATTATAAAAAGAATTAAATAAATAGAATTTAATAATAAAGATAATAAATTATATTCAATTAATTTTTGTAATAATTTAATTAAAATCTTCAAGGTAGAGGTCTTTAATGTCAATTTTTAAATTAAAAGTTTTACTCACGGGTGCTGCTGCTGTTGGAAAGACGAGTCTTGTACAGAGATTTATCAAAAACCGATTTGCGGCAAACTACAAATTAACAGTAGGAGTAGATATTCTCACCAAAGATGTTGAGTTTAGACAAGGCGAAGTAGCAACTTTAAGCATATGGGATATTGGAGGCCAACAACGTTTTGAATTCATCCGTTCAACCTTTTATAAGGGAGCAGCAGGTGCTCTATTAGTTTTTGACTTAACGCGTGAGCAAACTTACATCGAAACAAGAAAATGGTTAACTGAAATAAGACAATTTAGTAGCCAAAACATCCCCTTTGTATTAATCGGGAATAAAGCAGATTTGGTTGAGGATGTCGGAGAGGTAATAGATAGAGAAGAGGCTCGGGCTTTTGCTGAGTCGGAAGGTAGTATTTACATTGAGACTTCCGCAAAAACAGGCATTAATGTTGACGACGCTTTTACTGAACTTACACGTAGAATTGTTGAGTCAAGAACTCAATAATCCTAGCTTATTCCTTTTTTAGTTCCAAAACATAGATTTTACTACTTTGTTTACATAATTTGTTTTATTCTTCTTCAAAATTCTCACATAAATCATCGTGAATAATTTTAATAGCATCATCGATTCTTTCTCTTTTTATGACTAAAGAGAGGTTCATTTCCTCAGTACTTTGAGTTATTGCTTTTACACGTACTTTTTTCTTTTCTAAAGCTTGAAATATCATTACTCTTGTTAGATTTTCTAAGACCTTAAAACCTGTAATGTTTATTATTGCGACTTTTTCAGATTTAATTTCAAAAAAATCTGTAAAGTAACCAGAGCTTTCTAACGATTCTACTGCTCTGATGGAATCTGCTTCTTTCACGATAAAGGAAGTACTAATTTCTGAAGCACTTTGAGCAACTAAGGAGACGCTTATTCTATTTTTACTCATAACTTTAAATATTTTGGCTAAAATGCCAGGTACATCAACTAAACTCCCTGAAGATACAGTTATTATTACTGCGTCCTCAACAGTGGAAATACCTTTGATTTCATTTTTATCAGTCATAGCAGATATTGTAGTAAATTCAACTCTCTCAAGAGGTTTGTTGAAGTTTCTCAGTTCAAGTGGAATCTTTTCATTTTCAATTGCTTCAAGACATTTCGGATGGAGTATTTTTGCTCCAAAATTTGCAATGTGTTTTGCTTCTTTGTAATCTAAATGTTTTATGAGCGTTGATTTTGAGATGTATTTTGGATTTATGGCTAACAAACCATCTACATCTTTCCATAAAATTACTTTTATGTTCTTATCGTTCGCAACTTCGTATATCGAATGTGCAAGAATAGTTGCGGTATAATCTGAGCCCCCTCTCCCGAAAGTGGTCGTGTATCCAATTTTATTTCTCCCTATGAAACCAGTAATAGAGATTATTATATCTTTTTTGGTGTTCTCTAGTAAAGGAATTATTAATTTTTTTACACGTACGTTAGTAAATTTATAGAAAGGATATGCGTTGTTAAACTCATCATTTGTTATGATCACTTTATTTGCTGGAATGTAAACTGATTCTAGCCCTTTACTTAAGATATATTGGTTCAAGATGTATGTAGATAAAACCTCTCCAAAGCTTAGGACATAATCTTTGTAATAAGGCTCTAATCCGAACTCTTTAATATCCTCTAAAGTGTCTTCCAATTCACTAAGTCTTTTATCAACCCAAACTTTCGCTTTAGCGTAATGCTCAGTATCTTCGTCGAATATTTGTTCAATCATATTAATATGCTTACTCTCCAAGATAGCAATATTATCATCAAGAATTTTTGAATTGGTAACATTTAGTGCTGTATTCAATAATAAATCCGTTATTCCATTGAAGGCTGAAGCCACAATAATTTTTTTGGAATTTTTATAAATGTTTAGTATTTCGAGAATTTTCTTGAAAGCATTCTTATCAATTAAACAGCTTCCACCAAATTTCATAATAACAATTGGAGTCATAATATACGCTCATGCAATATTAATATTTGAAGAATGTTACCTTTTTAATTATAAAAAGAAAAAAAGTCTTATTAGTATGTTGGAATTATGGTTCTTTATTTGAAGAATTTTTACTAAAATTCTAAAAATCTTCAAAATAAGTTATAAAAATAAGAAATTTTAGATAAAATTATCTTCCCAGTAATTTTTCAGTTTCTTTAATCTGTTCATTAATATTTTTTTCAATTGTAGATAACTTCTTCTTCTTTTCCTCAAGTTCATCTCCAGTGATTTCCCCAGTAAGTTCCTTCATGTCAAAATCTAACGACATTTTGGTGATGCTCGCTTTCTTTATTTTTAGATCCATCAAAGATTTTTCTAAACCTGCCTTTTGGGCCGCATCGCTTACTACGGCTTTTTCGGGCATATCAACTGTAGTTTCATTTGGCACGACATCAGGTTGAGTCTTTACTATAGATTCTTTAGGAGGTTTGGGAGGTGCTACTTTTGGTGGTTTTTTAATTAAAGTAGTGGGGCTCACGGGTATAGGAGGTGGAATTGGTTCTTTTGGTATATCTGACATCTTAGGTGTTGGAATTTTAGGCGCTTTCTGAATCTTGGGCGTGGTGTCCTTCACAGGTGGTACGAATCCCGAAGGCATTTTTTTACCTACTAATTCTGTTGGTGAAATTAGTACGGGTTTTTTTGCTACTGTAGGATTAGAGACGTGGGCGAATGGTGATGTCTTCAGTTTATTTTTAGCGTCTTTAGGTACTACCGTTACACTTTTTGGCCTTTGTTTCACCATAAAATCTGCGGGGTTTAAATTCAAACCTACAGCTGTTTTAAAGATTTTAGGCTGAATTAACATCTCAGGTTCGTTTTCTTTTTGGATTACTTCCTTCTTTTCCTCTATTGGTTTTGCAGGTTCAGTTAATTCTGATTTTTTCTCAGCTACTTCTACTTTTTTATGAATGAGTTCTGGAGTGGTAGCAGGTATTTTTGGCTTCACTAAATCCTCAACTTTGGGACTATCTGGTAAAGTAGGTTTTTTAAGTTTAGGTGGCGTTTCTATTGGTTTAGGTGGGGTTTTTACTGGTTTAGGTGGCGTTTTTATTGGTTTAGGCGGGGTTTTTATTGGTTTAGGTGGGCCTTCTATCGGTTTAGGTGGTTCTTTTATTGGTTTAGGTGGTTCTTTTATTGGTTTAGGTGGTTCTTTTATTGGTTTAGGTGGTTCTTGAACTGGTTG
>JAHLWV010000358.1 GCA_019057735.1 Promethearchaeota archaeon
AAGTTCAAAAACCAGTTATCGCACTACTTCAAGGGTATTGTCTAGGGGCAGGGTTTGAATTGGCTTTATCTTGTGATTTCCGCATAGCAGCAGATAATCTGAAGATTGGAGACCAACGAATTAAGCGGGCTCATTGCGTAATGAGCGGAGCAAGTTGGCTACTCCCTAGGTTAATAGGTTTCGCTCGAGCAACAGAAATAATTTTAACCGGGCGCCAACTCGATGCATTTGAAGCAGAAAAAATTGGTTTGGTTAACAAAGTTTATCCCCTTTCAGAATTTAAGACAAAATCTACAGAATTTATAGAATCTATAGCAAAACTACCAACTAAATGTTTAGGTTACAATAAAAATATGCTGAATTTTTCTCAGTATAACAAACTACCTTCATCTTTGAACCACGAGTTTAGGTTGTATTGTAAAAACATTGCTTCGTACGATTTTGGTGAAGGTTTGAAGTCGTTTAAAGAAAAAAGAGAGCCAAAATTTAGGGGGAAATGAATAAATAAATTATAATATTAAAAAAAATTCTAAAAGGTATAATTACAATAGAAGACGGGATTAATTTGTTATCAGAAGAAATAAAAGAATTTTTGCAAAAAGAAGCATTAGATAGGTTTCTTAGGTATGTTCAAGTATGGACTACATCAGATGAGCATTCCGACTCTAACCCATCAACGCAAAATCAATTAGCATTAGGAAAGATTTTAGCATCTGAATTAGTGGAATTGAACTTAGAAAAGGTAGTACACGATGAGTACGGTTATGTTTACGGTAATTTACCTGCAAGTGTTGGTTTGGAAGAGGTTAAACCAATTGGTTATATAGCTCATATGGATACATCACCAGCAGTTAACGGGAAAAATGTAAAACCTGTCATTCATAGAAATTATGGCGGTAGTGCAATAGAATTTGCAAGTAATCCAGAAATTAAGCTCACAACGGAAGACTCTCCAAAATTAAAGGAGTATATTGGGTTAGATATAGTTACATCTGAAGGAGATACTTTGCTAGGCGCAGATGATAAAGCTGGAATCGCAGAAATTATGGCTACCTGTGCGGCGTGGAAAAAATTTTCGGAATTAAAACACGGTCCTATTATAATATGTTTTACGCCTGATGAAGAAGTTGGGAGAGGAACTTTAAAAATAAACAAAGAAAGGTTACCTGAGTTCTGTTATACTTTAGATGGTTCAGAAATGGGAGAATTAGAATTTGAATGCTTTGATGCGTGGAAAGCGAAAATCAAATTTACAGGACTTAGTGTACACCCCGGCTACGCAAAAAACCTTCTAATTAATGCAATACACATAGCATGTCGATATCTCAGTGAAATACCTGATTATGAGTCGCCAGAACATACAGAGGAAAGAGAAGGCTTTTATTATCTATCAGAATTGAGTGGAAAAGTAGAAGAAGCAAATGCTATACTAATTATTAGGGATTATGAAGAAAAAAATAACCAGAAGAGAATGGAATACTTACAAAAGCTAGGAGAATTGTACGAACTTAAATATCCTGGTTTAAAAGTTAACATAGAATTTCTACATCAATACAAGAACATGCTGCGCTTTATTGAATCTAGCCAACAAGTTGTGAATATGGCAAAAAAGGCAATAGAGATGGCGGGATTGGAGGTTAAAATCCATTCGATTAGGGGAGGCACTGATGGTGCCAGATTAAGCGAAATGGGGATACCTACACCAAACATCTTCTCTGGAGGATTACTTTTTCACTCAAGGAAAGAACATATTCCAACGCTTGCACTACAGAAAGCTTCAGAAGTTTTAATTTACTTAGCGGAAGTATGGATATCCATCTAAATACATTCTAACATAAAAATTTGCTTCATTTTTCAGCTTTTTTTATTATTTTAGAAAAATCTGTTATCGTAAAAATAACAATACATACAGCTAATAGAATTGAGATATAAATAAACGCCCAAGTATACGAAAACACACTATAGATATATCCAAAAACTAAGGCTTCCACCATGCTTATAAATCCGACCGAAAAATAATAGTATCCATAGGCACGTCCCCTTTTTTCTTTACCTGCTAAATCTGCAATATAAGCTCTAGAAATTGGGTCTACTGAGGCAAGATAAAAACCGTGCATGATATAAATTATAATAATTAACACTATTGAAAATGGCGAAACTTGAATGGGGAACGCTAATATTACACATGATACTAGTAAGATCAACAATCCCACAACAATTATAGGTTTTCTTCCAATCTTATCAGAGAGAGAACCGTTTATAGGGGAAAAAATGGTATAGACTAAGTTTAGGATTAAATAAAAAATGGGTATAAGAAAAATTAAGTCTATGGGAATATAATCTGCCGCCCTAAGTATTAAAAACACAACATCTAAACTTGCGAATTCAATTACCCCGAGAATAACAATTAGCTTTATAAAATTTTTATCTATCTTTTCCATTTTCTCTTTTTTGTTTTTCCTTTCTGACTTTTTATCTAAGTCACGTGAAGAAATATCCTTAACGGGGAGAATAAGAGCAATAGCAATTAATCCAGGAATTATCGAAAAGAAGATTATTTGCGAGTAAGTCCATGCAAAATACAAGAGGATAAAAGCCAGTAGAGATCCGAAAACCGCACCTAAAGTATCCATAGCACGATGTAAGCCAAATGCTCTTCCTTTTTTCTCAGCGTAATAAGAAATCAAAGCATCTCGCGAAGAAGTTCTTAGACCTTTACCTATACGATCTGTTGTTTTAAGACCTAATACCATTTCCCATGAGGGGCTCAAGCCAATTAATGGTTTTGAAAGATTTGACAATGTATATCCTGCTACTATAAATGGTTTTCTTTTGTTGATTTTATCGCTCATCCATCCAGTTATCCCTTTGAGGATATTTGCTATAGCATTGGTAATTCCGGAGATTATTCCGAGTGCCAGAACGCTTCCCCCAATGTCAAGTATGAACAATGGTAAAATACTTTGAATACTTTCACTAGAAATATCGGTGAATAAGGATACTAAGCCCATTAAGAATACAGGAATTGAAACCCCGAATATGAGTCTTTTCTTTTTTGTAGATAAACCGTTTGATTGTTCTTTCGCGGACATTTTGAAACTCGTTGCAATAAGGTTGATAGATTATTTATTTTAAAATTGTATAAAAATTGTTTTATAGTAATTACTAATACTTAATTAAGGATTTGGTAATGAAACCCAAATGAAAAAAACAAAATTTTAATTTTTCCTTATTTAAAATTGAACAAATAAATTTAAAGCAGAACCAATACCTAACGCGTTAGAGACTACAGCACCGAAGAAAATCTGAATTAGAA
>JAHLWV010000359.1 GCA_019057735.1 Promethearchaeota archaeon
TCGAAAAGTCCGATATTAGGATCTAAAAAAGTGTTTTGACACATAGGACAAGAATTATACTTAAAAAGCCAGTCTGCTACGCACAAATAATGATAAGTCGAACCGCAAAAAGGGCAGGTAATCAGCTTATCTTTAACGAAGTTTATATTTTTATGACAAACCGTACACTGAACGTTAGATATTGATATGCCTTGCCTTATTTTAACTTTATTAGTTAAAATTTCTTCTAACTTTGAACGTTCGAGTTCATATAGACCTAAACTTGAAGTAATTTGATTTATTTTTGAGGTAATCTCATTTATTCTTTCTTTCAGTTCAGCTTCTGATAATCTACCAGCCAAAAAGGATGATAACGCAAAATTAATCGGTAATCCTTCGAAATTTTCAGTTTGCTTAGTTATTTCTGTTATTTCTGCAAATAAAATAGATTCTGTATCTATTAGGTCTTTGAAGCTTTTAAAAATTTTATTCATCAAGACAGTTAATAAAAAAGAAAGCTGATTTTTCTTGCGATTAAAGTTATCTTCCCAAAGTTTTATCGTGGCATAAATATCAACGTTATTCTCTTTATACGCATCTAACTTGTTGTACACTTCAGTTTTGATCTCGTCTATTTTTAATTTATAATTACTTAAAAGGTCTTTAATCTGTTTTAGTTGAGGTAATTCTTCTTTAATTATCAAGGAAGTCTCGTTTTCATAAGAGGTGATCATATTATTTACCTCAGCAATCTTAGTATCAACGAAACTTCTTACATCTACCCTAAAACTCTCATCTTTAATGTTATTCAAATAATTTATATACTCTTCTTTACGCCGAAATACCTCAGAAACGATATTTGCTAGCGTTTTTTTTATATTTACGGTAATGCTCGTATAGGGTTTTATAATCGTATCAAATTTCATTATCCAAGTGTCGATATCGTCTATTTTTAATGCGAAATCATCAACTTTTTTGTAATTTATATTAATTATTTTTACAAATTCCTCGGGATCGCTTATGTCACTTGTCCCTACCTGAAATTGTTTATCCAAACCCTTAAAGTATAAATCAACTATTTTAGGGAGCATTTCACTGAATTTCTGAGACATTAAACTCTCTATATTTAATTTTCCAATTCCTTGACCGCTTAAATCGTATTTTTGATCTAGTTCTTCGATTTCCTGTAAATTTTCTTCTAGTAAATCTTTAACCAACTCGAGAACAACTGGACGCATTTTTTTTTTTAAATTTTCAGCCGTTTCTTTCCTTTCCAAAATGTTTACGAACTTTTCCCCTTCGTAATCTTCAAATACCCCATAATTATATAACAAATATATGAGATCGTCATATATCGCTACCTTGTTGTCTGATTTACTTAAGAAAAAACTATTTAACTCGTTAAAATGAAAGGATAGCAAAATATCTTTACGAGATTTGATTTTTTTAGAGGATTTGGCTTCGACTAAGCTTCGTAAATACGCTTCCAATTCTTGTAGTTCATCCCATATCCCTAAATTGCTCGAAATATCGTTTAATTTGAAAGACAAATCTTTAATTTTATTTGCTTCAATCCAACAGAGCGTATTGTTGTTGTAGAATTTCTCTATCTTTTGTAATTTTTTTTCCAGAAGAGGTGTAAATTCATTAATGTTATTTAGTAATTCTTTGCTAATTTTTAAAAAATTATCTAGAAACTTGTTATTCTTTATGATTCGTTTAATGTTCCTCCCATTAGAATTTAAACTCGCTAAATTACTTGCGACCAACTTCAACTCGCTTATAATTTCTTGTTTCAACGAGAAATATTCCCTGTCTGAGCTGGGAAATAAGTAAGATTCGCTAAATTTCTTAATCTCGGTATAATACTCCGAATACGAATTAAAAACATCAATTTTAAATTCAGATTTAAGAAATTCATCTATGTTATCCGAGTCTATTTGCTCAGATTTAATAGACATTAGTTTTTTTTTCACGCTTAAAATTTCGTCTTTACCGTATCCTTTTACTTCTCTGTACCCCTCAAAGTTATTGCTAAATAGACGCAAAGATAATCACCTTAATCAAATATTAAACAACAATTCTAAAAATATGCCATTGCATAAAATTTTTAGCAAAAATGAGCGTAAAAAGAAATATTGTATTAGGGTTTACTCGCCTAATTCCTTAATTTCTATGCGTTTTTCTTCGGTGCCATCTTTTGTTATGATGAGCAAATCAATTCCATTCCCAGACATAGCGTCTCTCTTTATTGAATTTCTTATTGCCTTTTCAACAAGTTTTACTCCATCTTCAACAGACATATCTGGCTTGTAATCCGCTTCTAAAATACCCATTGAAAGTAACATTCCTGTTCCTGTAGCTCCAAATTCTTCTGGAATCACAGAACCCAGACCATCTAAGGTGTAAACCTGAGGCCCTTCCTTGTCTACTCCCGCGATTATTAAACTTGTGTATAAGGGAGCCATCTTTCGAGAATATAGCATGTTAGAAAGCAGTTTAGCAACGCTTTTTGTACTAATTTTATCGTTGGCGTCTAACTCGTATAAAGCAGCTTGAGCTTTCAATACTCTTGAAACAAATTGAAAATCTCCAATTAAACCATACGCAGCCATCCCGACATTATCAGTAATTTTAAATAGCTTTTGAGTGGTTTTATTAGTAACTGTGTAACCCCATGTCGCTCTGCGATCGTTTCCTAACACCACTCCGTCTTTACACTTAATTCCTACTGCAGTTGCTCCTGGGACCATAATTTGTTGAGACATATTTTTACCTTTTTCTAAAATATAAGTTTAAGACACAATTAATTGTTCTTTCTTATAACTATAGAAAGACTCAGAATTAATTAAAATTTTCGTTTTAAATTATAACATTTTATTGAATTATGTCATAAATAAAGGTTTCTTATCCTTGAAAACATTTTATCGATTTTTCATATTAGATTTAATCATATAATTTCTAATTTGGAACTAATTTTTACTAATTAGGTCGATTATGACGTAATTAGTATGATCATTGAAAATTTACCATAACATTCATTGGGGATGATGAGATTCAATTCAAAATTTTTTAGTAACTCATTCAAGGATAATAAAACCGATTTAAAACATTAATGAGTCTATTTTGATATTTGAATTATTTTGTTTCTAAAAAAGTTAATTCAAATTTTTCAACTGATCAACCATCGAATGATCACACAATCTAACAGTTATATTGAAACCAAGTTTTTTTGTCGTGATTTTTTATGCACTAAATTCTTGAAGTTCATCTCATATTGCCAAAAGATTTAAATAACTCTTCGGATATATTACTATCTAAGAAACTTTAATTATA
>JAHLWV010000360.1 GCA_019057735.1 Promethearchaeota archaeon
AATTAATTTTATTTGATATAAATAAATTAAGATTATTATTTTACATTCCAATCTCATTAAAAAAATAAAGATCTTGATGATGATCTTTTTTAAATCCTGAAAATAAAAGTTATTTTGTAAGTTTTTCTAACTCATCTACAAATACTCCATATTGTTTCATGCCAAGGTTCCAAAAGTCTGGTGTAGTTATGTCCAAACCAACAATTTTACCTAATTCTTCCGGAGATACGCTACCCCCAGCACTTAAAAGTTTTTTAAACTTTTGGACAAAACTTACACCTTCCTTTTTATAATTTTGGTATAATGCATAAACAAAAAGCTGGGCATATACATAGGGATAATTGTAGAATCGAAAATTAGGCATGAAATAATGTGGTGCAAAGCTCCATTCCCACTTCATATCATCAAACCACTCTACAGAATCTCCGTATATTCTATCTCTGGCAGCACACCAATATTTGGAGATAGTTTTACCATCTAAATATTCTCCCTTTTCTATAGCATCGTAAAGATTTTGTTCGAACCACATTCTTGCGCTTAGTTGAAAAATAACAATCCCTGCCCAATTCACTTGATTTGTTAATAAAGTTATTTTTTCTGTAGTTGATTCAGTGGTCTCAAGTAAGTAATCAGCTAACAATAATTCACCAAAAGTTGATGCTGTTTCTGCAACAGTCATTCCTGGCATAAAATTTAAAAAGGTTTGTTGTTGAGAAGCTAAATAAAAATGAATTCCATGCCCAAGTTCATGAGTAAGGGGTATAATATCACCTAATAAACCAGTAAAAGATGTTGAAATAAAGGCAGACTTACCATTATACCATTGAGAACAGTAAATCATGCCTGCTTTTCCTTCTCTGGTACTCGCATCTATGTGATTTCTCTCAAAAATATCGCGTACAATCTCTCCAAATGATTTATCAAACTTGCTATATATCTGAAGATTGATTTTTTTTGTTTCATCCCAAGTATATTTTTTCTCAGATGGAAGGTATGCCCAAATATCGATACCGCCTAATTTAGGTAGATTTAAGAGTTTAGTTTTAATTTTCAAGAATTTTTGATAAATACCAATGTTGTTTTCAACAGTTTTCATCAGATTATCAATGATCTCTTGAGTTGTATCATTATAAATGAGACTTTGATGGATTGGACTATCATACCGTCGACGATTCGTGGTTTTTACCCAGTCACCACATATATTACGTAATGCTGAAGAATAAATTTCTTCCTCTTTCATTAAACCACCACAAACTGATTTATATACTGACATTCTAGTGTCCCTCTCAGGATGCTGGATTAGGGGAAGTAATTCACTAATCGATATTATTTTCTCTTTTCCTTCAACAGTAGCTTTGAACTTTCGAGTGCTTATCCAAGAAGATTTTAACTGCTCCCATGCCATAACACCATACTGGTCTTTTTCTAGAATTAACTGTTCTTCTGCTTCTGATAGTTTAAAAGTAAATTTCCTTCTAATTTTTTCAAGATAATTTATGTAATTACTAAGAGTTTCCTCATTTATTAACTGTGGATTGTCAGTAACGAGTTTTCCGATTTCTATTTCGAGGAATGTTAATTTTTTAGAAATGGTGCTCTGAAAATCCGTAAATTTATTATAAAGGGCTTTTGTTTCAGGAAGAGTCATATTAGCATGGAATGAGGTAAATGAAAAAATTTCTAAATCTTCCATACGTGCTAAAATTTCCTCGTATTTTTCTAAGAGATCATGTAAATTTTGGGCTGTAAAGTTTGACATGTTGATTTTACCCTTATATTGGTTGATAATTTCATCCGCTTTTTCCATAACGGCATCCATAGTTTTTGAGATTTTAGGATCATCACATCCAGCAAATATTTCTGTTAAATCCCACGCTATTTCTTTTTCACTCATAGAAATCAAAACTTTTTTGAATTTTGCAAAAATAATCTTTTATAGTAGTATTAGATTCACATTTAATATTTAACAATTTCGTGAACTTCTTACGCAAAAAGTTATTAAATATCAAAAAAAAAAACATTCTAATAAAAGTGTTATATAATGTCGGAAAAAGAAAAAGTATTAAATATGTTTAAATCCTCGGAAAACCCATTGAGACCGGGAGATATAGCTAAAGAAACAGGAATTGAATCAAAGGAAGTTTCGAAATTTATCAAGGAGCTTCGAGAAGAAGGTAAAGTGTATTCTCCTAAACGCTGTTATTACGCTTTAAAATAATTTCTAACTGTTTTTTTCTCTAATTTTTATTTATTATTTTATCTTTCTGTATATCCAATAAATCCAGCAACTAAGATTAATATTCCTCCAGCTAAGCTACTAAATATAATTATTACTATACCTAATCCTACAAATAATAGCCAATTCATAGGTACAGGATTACCAGGTCTGAGAACACTGAGTAAAACAATTACAGATAGAATTATTGAAATTACTATTAAAATTACTTTAGAAGTATCAACATTCTTTTCGTTAAAACCTAATATAGTTTCAATTAATGTAATTACTCCACCTATACCCGCTAACAATTTCATTAAATCTTCTTCTCTCATTTCATCACTTTATATTTTATTGTTTATAGAAAATTTTTTCAGAACTTTCCCTATATTTATGGTGTTATTCTAGTTATTTAAAAGCAATTGGAATAAGATTAAAATTTTTTAACTTATTTTCTAGAAAATCGTAATTAATCTTTGTTTTTTGTGTGTAAAAATCGACATTATGTGTTAAAAGAACACACATTTTACTTTTTGTTATCAATTTATATATTGCTCCTTTCCTAATACAATTAAACAAATAAATAGTTAAATTAAAAAAAATGTTAACTGAAAGTTATGTTTATTGTGAGGAAAATTATTATATGGATATTGATTCCGATTTTTCAAACGAAAAAATCCCACCCTTTATTGGATGTATGATTTCTGATAAAGATGGAAAAACTTTAGTTACATTTGAAATTGTTAAGGGAGCTCTTGAAAATATTATTAAAAAAGATAGGAACGCGGAAAATGTTAATATAGACACCTTTCCAACTTATATTTGCGCTTTTAAAAGGTTATCGGAAGAATTTATTATTCAAAATATTCCCAATATTGAACTAGAAAATTCACATTTTAAAATGCATATCCTATTCTATCAAAATGAATTTACAATAATCTTCTTCTTAAATCCAATAGTTTGCTTTAATGTCGTTGAGAATGTAATAGACAATTACTTAACAAATTTTTTTGAAGAGTTTAAGTATGATTTTGAGGATATTTGCTTTTTAGAAAGGTTAGGTTTGGACTGGCTTATTGATTTAAATAACAACTATTTG
>JAHLWV010000361.1 GCA_019057735.1 Promethearchaeota archaeon
AATTTAGAGAATAAAAAACTAGTTGGTAATAAATGTCCTAAATGCGGTGATGTCTTTGTTCCTCCTAGAAAAATATGTGGAAAATGTAATGTAGTAATTCCGTTAGAAGAAAATTGGGTAAATTTACCAGATACTGGAATTTTAAAGAATTATACAATAACGCCTTACAGGGTTAACGACCGAACGGATAGGAAAGCTAAAGATTTATTACTTGGGATGATACAAATTGATGGAAGCAACACTGCTATAGTTTATAGATTACTTGATATAAAATCTGACGAAATTAAGACTGGTATGAAAGTAAAAATTGAGTGGGCAGAAAAAACAAAAGGAAATCCTTCAGATATTAAGGGTTTCGTTAAAATATGAGGTGCGATAGATAAGATGGAAAAAGTTGGAATTGTAGGGTATTATCAAGTAAAGTTTTATTCAGACGCGAATTATGGTCGTTATGAAATGATATTTGAAGCCGTAAGAGGTGCTGTAGACATGGCAGGTTTAAAGAAAAAAGATATTTCTACGGTTATTTCATGCACAAACGACTACTACGACGGACGTACTATTTCAAATTGTTTTACTGTCGAAGTAGGCGGAGGTTATATGGCCGACGAGAGTAAAGTAGAGATGGATGGAGCGCATGCTGTGTTATATGGATTAATGAGAATTTTATCAGGCAATCACAAATTAGCAGTTATATGGGGTGGAAGTATGCCTTCATGTTTTCCTTATCATTCAACTCGGCTATTCGAGACTGATCCCACTTGGGAAAGACCATTAGCATATGTGAATGATATCACTTCAGCGGGATTTCAGATGAGATCATACATGGAAAAATATGGCGTTAGTGCTGAAGAAATAGCAAATGTAGCTGTAAAAAATCGAAAGAATGCTGCCAAGAATCCTTTAGCTTTAGCGGAAGCACAAAACTTAAATATTAATGTTAAAGACGTATTGGCATCTGACAATTACGCAGACCCTGTTACCGAATTAATGGTTGCTCAACCTTGCGATGGTGTAGCTGCTATATTATTAGCACCTGAACGACAGGCTTTAAAAATAACCGATAATCCTGTTTGGATTACAGGTGTTGGCTATTCTCAAGAGGCATATTATCTTGGAGACCGTAATTTATATGAAAGCAAATCAATGGAGTTAGCAGGAAAAACAGCTTTTGAGAGCGCTGGAATTAAAGACCCAAAGAGCGAAATTGATGTAGCAGAATTATTTGAGGCTTATGCTCACGAGGAATTAATACTATCGGAAGCATTAGGATTAGCAGAAAAGGGGAAAGGAGCAAGTTTCAATTCTGAAATTAATGGAGATATATCAATAAATCCTTCTGGCGGGGCTATAGGCGGTAATCCCCCTTGTGCAACTGGTTTGGTTAGAATAATTGAAGCTGCCAAACAATTGAGAGGAGAAGCTAAAGGCTATCAAGTAAATAATGCTAAAAAAGCTATTGCTTCAGGTCAAATTGGTATGTGTGCCCAAAATAATATTTTATTTGTATTGGAGGGAGGTAATTAAAAATGGGGAGACAAGTAGCTATAGCATCAGCCGGTTTTAGCGAACACGCTTCAAAAAGGTCTGATGTTAATATGGCAGAATTAGTAAGCGAAGCAGTTGAAGACTGTTTGAAAAATGCACCTGGAGTAGAACTTGATGATATTGATGCGTTTGTAAATGGTAATATGCCAGCATTTGAGGGTTCAAATATGCCAGAATTATGGATGACAGATTGGATGGGGGCAAGGAATAAACCCTTGTTAAGAGTAACAACTGGTGGGACGACGGGAGGGACAGTAGCAATAGCGGGGTATTACACAGTTGCAGCAGGTTTACCGAAAGTTGACACAGTTTTAGCAATAGCATTTGAACAACAATCCCAGGGAGATACAAGTGTTGGTCTTGCAAGTGTTGCGTACGGTGAAATATCAATATTAAACACAATGGGTATTCCCTATGAACAATTAACGCGTCTTTTATCTGCAGGAGCGGCAATAGGGGTGGCAGCATATCAAGCAACAAATTATATGCGAAAAACTAAAACTACAGAAGAAGACTTAGCAAGAGTAGTCGTACAAAATAGACATAACGCTGCAAAAACGTGGTGGACGCATCTAAAAATGCCTGACCTTACCGTTGAAGAAGTTCTAGACACTCCTTACATATCCTTCCCATTAAGGTATGGTATGGTCTGTCCTGCTTCAGATGGAGCATGTGCGATGCTTTTTACCACTGAAGAAAAAGCGAAAGATATGTGTGATATTCCTGTTTATGTCAATGGAGTAGCTTCTGTAGCTAATGAAACTGCAGTTCTTGGATACGATGGGAGTGGTACAGGGCAGATTGATACATCAGATCAAATAGCTGCTATGAAATCATCTGAATTAGCTTACTATCAAGCAGGAATTTCTTTTCCAAGGAAAGAAATTGATTACGCTGAGGTATATTCTCCTTTCCCTAATCAAGAACTTATGTGGGTTGAAAAACTCGGTTTATTTGAAGAAACTACTGCTCCTAAAATGTATGAAGCAGGAGTTACTTCGTTAAAAGGAGAATTACCCATTAATTGCTCTGGAGGCGTTAATGCGACAAATGCAATTGGAGCATCAGCGATGGAAAGACCCGCAGAAGCAGCTCTCCAAATCATGGGCAAAGCGGATAATCAAGTTCCAAAGACTGTGCACACTTCAATTGGGCACGGATGGGGTGGATCTTTAAACTTATGCACTTTGATGGTGATGTCAGACGAACCAAAAAGGAGATGGAGGTAAATAAAATGTCAAAGTTAACGCAGAGAAAATCTCTCGATTACATTAAAAAAGACTATGTGAGAACACGAACAATGCCAGCTAATTGGTATTTGGCGAGTTATAAATTTAAATTCAACATCTCTCATAATACTCATTTTTTAAAAAAATTGAAAGAAAAAAAACTTGTAGGAAACCAGTGTTCGGGATGTAACAGAGTTTTCTTCCCTCCTCGATTAGTTTGCGGAAAATGTTTAGTAAAACCAGATCAATGGGTTGATTTACGAGACACTGGAAGAGTTTCAACCTTCGCTATCGCTTACCTTAAAAATCCTGAAACTGGAGAAGTTGAAGAAAAGCCAACCGTTTTGGTTCAACAAGATGGAGCAGATACAGCCATTATTGCCCAATTAAATCCTGAAGTAGATTTTAAAGACGCGTATGTGGGAATGCCCGTCAAGGTTCACTGGGCTGACATCAGAACAGGTGGATTAATGGATATCGAATATTACGATGTTTTAGAAGATGACGCTGAGGATTTAAATAAATAGAAGGAATAA
>JAHLWV010000362.1 GCA_019057735.1 Promethearchaeota archaeon
TCAAAATTATCAGATACAGGATTAATATTACTTATAATTGGAACCTTTTTAATTGAATTATCTTTGATTCTATCAATATTTATAGCATCTCCGAACTTATTTCTTATTATTCAAATTAATGGATGGATTCTTTTTTGTATTGCATTAATATTTATAATAAAAACTAAAGATGTGTATCATATAATCAAACTGAAAAATAATTTCCCTCTAAAATTAGATCATTTAATTATATTTATTTGTGCGATGACAATAGCGATAACTTGTCTTCTCTTGGTCGACATAAATAGTTACAAGTATACAGGTAAATTTACATATTTTACGATCCAATGGTCGTCCATTGTTTTATTTGGAGGAATAATTACTTCATACTATTTAAAAAACAAAAAACCCAATTAAAAAATCCTCCCATAACCCAATCTATGTATATTCTATTTATTCCATCTGAAGATTCAAGTTTTCACAGAGAACTGAGAATTAAATACACATTTTTCCACTCAAATTATGGATTCTTTTTTCTAAGTATCGTACTTATCGTGGGTGGAAGATATAGTTATGTCAAAATTAAAAACAGACAATTAAATATGATTGACCGATCTCGTAATAGTATCCAATGCATCAAAAAAAAACCATTGAAGTGATTATAAAATGAGTGATAACAACCAGCATTTTAAAATAGTTAAACATAAAGATTATTTATATGTAATACAAGAAGATATTTCCATAGTTCACTCTGCTTACACAAACGATCCTCTAAATATGTATCTAATTTTAGGAAATCATTCTGCTTTATTAATTGACACAGGATGCGGGATATCTCCTTTAAAACCAATAGTAGATAAACTAATTGGTTCAAGAAAATTATTAGTTTTTAATTCCCACGCCCATTGGGATCACATTTTAGGTAATGAAGAATTTGGTGAAGTATATATTCATGAAAATGAAGAAAAAATAGTCTCTGAACCTTACGATCTTTCGAATGCAAAGGAATTATTTGCTAAATATTATGCTAATAGAAATTTTTCTATCCCTCCTGCGAAAATTATTAAAAAATTAAGAAATGGAGATATTTTTGACTTAGGAAATATCAGTATTAAAGTAATTCACGCACCAGGCCATTCTTCAGGCTCAATATGTCTACTTACTAATAAGAACGAACTTTTTACTGGAGATGTTGCATATTACGGAGATCAGTTTTTACCCAGAAGAAGACACATTCCCATAGTTCTCGAAAGTCTTTCTAAATTGATAAAATTATGTGAGAAAAACAAATCGCTCGAACTTTATCCGTCACACAGACAATTTCCATGTGATATAAATCTTCTAACTGAGCTTTACAAGGGAGTTAGTAATATAAAAAATCTATGGCATACAAGAAAACCATTTGATCTTTTTTATGCATGGGAAATTAAAGATGAGGAAAATGATAAGTTTAGATATTTTGTACCTAGACTTTAATAAATGGTCTCGATCCAATTTTTAAAATAAGAAATACCTTAGACTAATTTTAACAGGAGCTGTTTACGACGAGATAGCGATATTAAGAAATTTTTCTAACTTATATGGAACACCCCCTTGATCAAAAGATTTAAATAAAAAAAATTAAATCCTGAACACACTCCCACCTTACTTCTCATCTTTCTGCTCAACTTCTCCCATTTCTTCACGAAGTTTTAGTGCTGGTTCAAATTTAGGGTCCTAACTCAAAATATAGATAAAAATGTCAATAACAAGCATAATTCTCTTACTTATTCCATTTTAAATTTCTTCAAACAAAAGAAAATCATCACCATAATATTTATTAGGTTGCGAAGAAAAATATTAAGCAAAGCATCACCATGAGATTAAGATTATGCTCAAAGGGCGAAGAACTAAAGTTGTTATTCTAATTATCACGGGGCTGCTAATTCTTTCTGTATCAAACATTTTACTTTATAAATTAAGAGAGGAATTAGATGAGCAAGAAAATTATCCAGATTATTTCAATTCTAATCTATTAAAGCTAATTTTAGAGGCATCGAATTCTAATACGGGGGTATCATATGAAGATTTTGATCCGTTCAATGTGGAATGCAGTACTATTAATAATTTAGATTTAGAGATTAACCGAAAAATTACAATTTCTCTTATAGTTTTTATTGGAATCTCCGTAGGGGTTGAATTATTCGATTTAATTAAGAATGAGCATCAGAAAAAAGTTCAAGGTAAGGGAGTCGCCTCAAATTCCATCTCATTGGATTTATCAATTGAGGAGTCTCAAGTTTTAGCTCTCGTTGAGGAATTTCTAAATAAAAATAGAGTATGTTATAAACCTGATTTGGTTTCTTTCATCAAAAACAGAAATTTTCAAGAGGATAATGGGTTAAATCATAATGGTATTAAGCATATACTCGATTCGTTGACAGCAAAACATATGATTGTAGAAGGATCAAAGATTACAAGAAATACAATTTTATCCAATTTAAACCGTAGAAGTATTTACGAGGAGATAAAGAATAATCCCGGAATGTATTTAAACAGATTATCAAAATATCTGGGATTAAGTATCTTTCTGTCAAATTGGCATCTAAATATTCTACTTAGATTTAATATGATAAGAAAACAAGAGTTTAATAACCAAATCGCATATTTTGACTCGGAATTGCCCTCGGAAAATGACTATATATTACAAATCATTTCAAGAGTAAAATGTAGCGAACTAATCGAATATTTGAAATTAAATTCGAAAGGTTGCACAAAATCCCAAATTACTAAAACCCTCAGAATGCACCACACGACCGTGAATAAATATCTTGAGATTTTGATTGATAGTCAGTTAGTAAATCTTAGAATTCTTCACAAGAAAAACCTTTATTGCTTAAATACTGAAAAATTAGATACATTAAAAAGTCTTCATTAAATTTTCATTAGAATTCCTATTTAATCTCCTCTAAGTGTCACTTTTTATATTGATGGCTTTAAATAGAATATTGAGTTAGATTAATTCAATAATTCAGTTTAATTGATTATAAGATCTTGAAAAAATTTAGGTCTTATTGTATTGTTTTTTAGATATTAAAACAGAAAACCGATTAATGGGAGAGAAATTTGGAAGATAATGAGAAATTTAATAATAAATCTGAAATAATATCGATCTGGTTTGGATTTCCACTAAACAAAACCAATTCAGTTGTTCTTCTTGTGCTCTCATTCCTGGGGGTCATGAGCCTTCCAATACTCATTTTTGAAAATATCCTCAATTATTATTATGGCTTAATTCACATAATTTTCTATTCAGTTTGTTTTATATTAAGCCTATACACATTTTTAAAGGT
>JAHLWV010000363.1 GCA_019057735.1 Promethearchaeota archaeon
TAACGAGGTCAGTCACGTCCCGCCCCGTCCTTCGAGCAAAGTGTTCTAACCCCGCGGGAGCGTCTATTAAAGCGATGTCGTAATTTTTTGATAAAACATCAATTATACGCTTTAAAGTATTATTCACGCTACAGTAACACCCTTCTCCTTCGCCGCGCCCCATTTCCAACAAATCAAAATCGTCCAATTCTATGAGCGCGTCGAAGACCTCAGATTCGATGATTTGATCTTTCGACACTTCGAGGGGTATTTGCCTTTTTTGAATTTTTTCCTTGAGAGCGGTCATTTTCCCTCCTACGGTTTGCTTGAACCCAATGCTTTCACCGATGATGTCTCCGATGTTTGCGTCGGGATCGGCGTCAATGACCAGTATATTTTCGTATTTTTTCGATTCCAAAATGTGTTTAAGCATGAGTACTAACAAAGTAGATTTACCAACCCCGCCCTTCCCACTAAACGATATAACTTTTAACGCCACGATTTTTCTCACTCTTTCTTTTGCGTTCACACGAGCTTATGTGAAAAAAAAGTTCACATCATATAAAGTTTGATTTTATAAATACTAAAATTACTCTCAAAAATTTCTTTTTTGAAAGTGAAATATTATTAACCTAAAAAAGTAAATAATCATAACTTAAATTATCTTAGAGCTTCTATAAAATGGGAGTTCTCTCTAAATTAAGATAGGAGATTTTAATGAGTGGAAATACAAAAAGATTTTCAACGATTCGGATTAGATCCCTCACGATCCTCTAATTTGCTTAAAATTTTTTTGTTAGAAATCCTAAATTATTATTTAAACTATTAAAACATTATTTATTTGAAAATGAATAGAAAAAGACTAGCAATTATTTTAATTATTATAATTATTGTAGCCACGGGAGGTATTCTTTCAACCTATTTATTATATCAAATGGGATTCTTCTTTGATCCGGGGGAAAGATATGATTGGCAGAAATTAGATTATATGGGAGCCCCTTTTATAAATAAATCCGATCTTACTGCATGGAATGAAGGATATAGCGAAAGTGATAGTTGTCCTTGGGGTTTTACACATAATGGTCTTGACTTTTTCTTTAACGATAGTGCTCCAGTATTAGCTATGGCGCCAGGGCAAGTATTCAGTATTGATTTCGTAGATACTGGAGCTAGTGTGAATAGATATCATATTAGAATTAATATTCGCTTCAGCAGGGAAATCGTACTAAATTATGGTTTTGAGCCATGGACTAATAACGAAAATGATGCAAGAAAACAATTAGAACAACTTCAAATAAATATCGGTGATTGGGTGAATATTGGAGATAAAATTGCTGATTTCGTTGCTTATAATGAAAGTGCTCATATCCATTTTGATATTAAACTCAATGGTAACCAAGTATGCCCTAAGGACTACTTCTCAGATGATGCTTATAATAAGACAATGGATTTAATACACTTCTATAACCCTTCTTGGGAAATGTGTTATTCATAGAGAAACTCTTAAAATCGTTAGAAAATAGAGGGAATTATGATTTAGCTAAAGAAAAAGTGTCCTATCAAGAAGTAAAAGAGATTTTTGCTAAAATAATGTAAATTCAATTATTTTACATTTCTTTCGGTATTACAAGAATTCATTAAGTTTCTTATTACGAAAATGTTTTTCTACTCCATTTCGCATTCCCGGTAATTCAAAGCACTGATCCGGGATCATTTTCTTGAAATATTGCTTATTCTCTCTTTCAGTTATGAATTGAGATTTGTATAATGTTTCGAATATCTCTTCTCCGGAAAATTGGATATCTTCGAAGTAAGGTACTATCTGACGATTCTTACTTACAATTTCTACTACTTTTTTTAGGGGTTGATGAAACTCACGAATTGCTCCTTTTTCGTTTATTTTCCATGTTTCGCGCTTTCGCTCGTTATATAAACAGATAACGCATTGTGGCCACCTTTTATGAAAATAGATCAAAACTTCATCGATAACATTATGTTCGAGCGATACAACTCCGAATAACACGCC
Source organism: Promethearchaeota archaeon (assembly GCA_019057735.1). Next base: position 2,006 of record JAHLWV010000363.1, read on the forward strand.
TCGATTGTTAATTTCCGTTCGTGTAAATTGTATTGCGCGATAAGCCTCAGTAGATACTTCTCGCATCATTCGATTGATTTTTTTTGCCATTTGGGTACCAGAATTACGTAATATCACTTCTGGAATCCTTTTTATTTGCCGTTCAATATCTGGAGAATATTGAGCATGGCGGTGAAGATTTTTCTTTAACTCTTCATGTGAATATCCTTTAGCACATCCAAGAACTTCTAAAGGGTCCTTATTATTTTTCAATTTCCTTAATACATCTCTTTTACTTGTATTTGATTATAATCTTCGTTAGAAAAATGATGAAGAGTAGTCTGAGTATGTCCATCTATTAAGACGTAGGGATCTGCTCTTTTTAACACCACTCCTACAGCTCTTAAATCTTGTCTACGTTTAAAAACGAACTTTTTTGCCCGCAAGTTAATTATTCTTTTAGCTGAAATAGGCCCAATTCCAGGAACTCGGAGCAATTCTTGGTAGGAGGCTTCATTTGGGTTCACACGCTTATGCTGCTTAAAATATTCCCTTGCCAAGTGTATTTTTGGATCTCCCTTAGGTAAATTCCCTTCTTCTGTGACAACTCCTTCCAAATCTTTTAATTTAAAATGGTAGATTCGCATTAACCAATCGCTCTGGTATAATCTATGTTCTCTTTCTAAGGGCGCTGCCTTTTTACTTCCTAATGGAGTACCTGCGATTGGAATGAACGAGGAAAAATAAGCGCGCCTTAAATCAATTTTTTTATAACCCCAATCAATTCGTTTAAGTAAATCTAAATCCGTTTCGTCTTCTGCAGCTCCGACTACAAATTGTGTAGTCTGTCCGCAATTGAGTATTGGAGCTCCATCCCATCGAAATTTTTTATAACCATCACTACGTCGCTCTTTAATCATCTTTTCTTGTTCTTCCAATTTATTATCTGCTTTTAAATCTCTCATAGTTTTGAGGGCTTCTTCGTTATGTCTAATGCGAATCTGTTTTAACCAGCGTTGGCGAGTTATTATATCGTTGTAAAAATCTTTTTGTTCTGCAATTTCAGAGAGAAATTCCTTAGTTGAAGCCTCGCTATTAATTGAGATGCGATCCGACAAGGATACTGCCTCTCTAAGCAGAGATTGACTCACTCCTGGTAAAGCTTTAAAATGAATATAACCCCCAAAATTATATTTAAAGCGGAGAAGTCTTATAGCCTCAAGCATTTCTTCAGTGGTTTGGTCAGCACTGCCACAAATTGCGGAGGATATGAATACACCCTCAACTACATTCATCGAATAAAGTTTCATAAATGTACGGGCATA
>JAHLWV010000364.1 GCA_019057735.1 Promethearchaeota archaeon
ATCTTTATTTTCTTCATCCTTATCATCGTCATCGCCTTTATATATATCTCTCACTATACTGATAATAAGAAGCGCCGATATGATGACTAATAAAGGGATTAATAAGCCAGAATCTGTTAGAAATATTTTTACCCAACCAATGTAAGGAATGCCACCAACTACAACACCGATAACACGATCTTCTGGAACTGAGGCTGCGTCAGGAATTGAGTTTGCGTCACCTTTAGTGTCAAAATACCATGTGTCGCCTATTTGGTACTTATTAATCACTCGATGGACTATAGGTTCGATGGGAGCAGAGTGCCACAATCCCTGAGCGTTGAATACAATTATATCTCCATCTTTATCTATGATAGTTCCGTTTTTAATATTTTCTGGTTCGCGTCCCATTACAAACAACAAGTCACCTTTATGTATTTGAGGTTCCATTGAACCACTGACTACGACTACTATGGGGGATTCTGTGTTGAATGAAATTTGAAGGATGAAATATATTAAGAAAGATCCAAAGAACGCAACGCTAATCATTACAACAGCAATGATAATCTTTTTTCTAGAAACTGGTTTTTTTTCTTTCTTTGTTGCGTTCTTCATTTTTTTCTTATATTTTTAACATTTCCTCTTATTCTTGTCTAATTAAATAAAGATGTTAATATAAATTTTGTTCTAAGCCCATAAAAGATTTAGCATATTCGGATAAAAGAAGGTGTCTACAGTTGAGATATTTAAATGTTAGTCCTTTTTGAGATAGTATTTTAAATCATAAAATCTTAATCTAGAATTACTGATTTAATGAGGTCATCGTATTTCAAGTGATCTCATCAGGGTGAGGCGTTCGTAAATGATTATGGAAGATCCGATCTTAAAAGATTATATCATTGGAGACATTATTAAAGAAATCGAAGAAAAAGGTTTAACCATTGAAAAAGATTATGTTGAAAGTTTTATTGATAATTTCATTAGCGAATATGAAAGATTACCTAAAAAGAGTGAAATTAATCCGATAGTTTCAAGTTACATAAAAATTCTCGAAACAAAAAAATTTGGATCCAAAATTATAGAAACACCTCACAAATCTTCAGAAACTGAATATTCTGAAGCTCCTCGGGTAAGTTTCATTAAAAAAAATATAATGCTTAATTCTATAAAAAATGAAGGTCTTTTTGGACGATCCGAAGAAATCTTAACGATCCCAAAACCTCAAGGCCGCCGGCTGTGTCCCATATGCGATGATAAAAATTGGTATAAAATACATGAATTGATTGATAAGAACGATATTATCTGCGACTATCCAAGGATTTATGGAAAGAAATATATCTGTTCTGGCTGTTCATGCGTTTGGAAAGAGAAATAAAATCATGATATTAACAATTCTCTTAATTACTCAGTGTTAAATCTCGATTTTTAACAAATACTATTCTATTTTTAGATCATCTCAAAACTATAATTTTTATATAGTTGTAGATTTAAAATTATACTATAGTATTTTAATGAATTTAAAGTATCAAAGATTAATTGCGTGAATAAATTATGGAAAAAGATTTAGCGATTATTTATAATCCCATTGCTGGGGGGTCGAAACAGGCAGCACAGGATATAGAATACGCAAAAAAATGTTTAGACGATCTCAAGCAGTCATATGAATTATTCAAGACGGAGTATGCTGGACACGCTATTGAATTAGCGAGTCAATTAGCTAAAGAAGGACTTAAAGTTATTGGTGCGGGAGGTGATGGCACATGTAATGAAGTTTTACACGGTGTCATTAGTTCAAGATCGGGAGCCTTATGTGGGTTCATTCCTATAGGTTCAGGAAATGACATTCCCGCAGTTATCGGGATAACTCCTGACATAAAGAGAGCTTGTGAAATTATCGCAGAAGGCTATTCTGGTAAATCAGATATAGGATTTGCTAAAACAGATCAAGGTGTTGAACGATACTTTTTGGGTATTGGATCACAGGGCTTCGATGCAGAGGTTGCGAAAAGGGCAAACGAGAACCAAGAAAAAAACTACAATTCTATCGTTATTAAGACACTATTCAAATGGAAAAGCAGAGAAATAAGAGTTGTAATGGATAACGAAACTTACGAAGGAAGGGCTAATTTAACCGCGGTTGGAAATGGAGGGGCATACGGAGGAGGAATGTACGTGTGCCAAAAGGCAAGCGTAGAAGATGGACTATTTGACATAAGCGTTGTTGATATTGGTAAGTTTAAATTACTATTTCAATTTAAGAGAATGTATAGTGCCTCGTTATTACCACATCCTGATGTTTTTGAGTATCAGAGTAAAAAAGTACGAATTGAAATGCTGAAATCGGAAGACGAACCTTATCTTTGCCAAGTTGACGGTGAAGTGTTAGGTTCATTACCTGTTACCTATGAAACAATTAAAGATGGTTACGCATTTATTCGACCCAAAACCAATGAAGTCGCAGAAGCCTTTAAAGAAAAATACGGTCATTATTTTTATGAATGTGACCATTAAATTTAATTTATTATCCTAAATAGTATTATGCCTGACTGGGACGATGTCTTCGCTAAAAAAGGTAAATATTTTACTAACATTCATCCAGATATGGAGAGGTTAGCGAAATTATTTAGTGAAAAAGGAGTACAGCGAATATTAGATTTAGGCTGCGGAACTGGAAGGCATCTTTTGTTTCTATTGAAAAAAGGATTCGAAGTTTACGGTCTTGACGGGTCTCCAAATGGTTTGAAAATCGCCAAAAATTGGTTAGCTGAAGAGAACCTATCTTCAGAATTAACCTGCCAAAAAATTGAACACGAATTTCCCTATAAAGATGGTTTTTTTGATGCTGTTATCTCAATTCAAGTAATTCACCATAATTTATTGAAAGACATTATATTTACTGTCGATGAAATAAAACGCACCTTAAAACCAGAAGGATTAATATTTCTTACATTCCCATTACTTCAAGGTTTTTACGTTAAAAAGCAAAATATGCAAAAAGTTGAGAAAAGAACATATATTCCTTTAACAGGTCAAGAAAAGGGACTTCCACACCATTTTTTTACAGTCGCAGAAGTTAAAAGGGTTTTTAGCGCTTTTAATTTATCGGAAATACGCATCGATGAGACTAACCATCGGGCAATTTTAGGACAGAAAATTTAAATGTAACATTTTTACTTGAAATACTGTTTTTGATTTAAATATTACTTCTTTTTAAACGAGAACGCAAGACTAAAACAACAACAGCGATACCTATTATTGGTAAACTAATCATTAGCAATATAAATAACTCACTATCCAGAAGGTTAAAATCGTCCTTCCATGGAAAAT
>JAHLWV010000062.1 GCA_019057735.1 Promethearchaeota archaeon
CAACCCCTTCACCTAATTTTCGTCCCATTATCGTGATACTTCTGTGCATTCTGTTGAGAGTTGTGTTTTTACATACATCAATAAATGTCTCCCAGTACTTGTCATTATTGTGATAAAGTTCTGTCCCTAAAGTAAATTTAACTTTCTCTGCGTCAGCCCCAACAGCTCTCAAGCAAGCTTTTAAACCTTCTTTAAAATAACCAGTAGCAATTTTCTGAATTTGTTCTAAATCTCCGCCTAATTTATCGTTTATCCAACTATGCCAATCAGCTAGGAATACTGAACATTTAACCCCGGCATCTAAGAAATCTTTTATTTTTGACATACACACAATACCAGTCCCTAAATGAACCTTTCCCGAGATTTCAAATCCGATGTAATGATTTAAAGGCACTCCAGATTCTAAATATCGCTTTAAATCGTCCTCAGTTAAAACTTCTTCGGTTCCTCGTTTTATTAATTCAAATCGTTCTGAGACATTCATGAGTATAAATAAAATTAGAAGATTTAATTATTTTATTACTGAAGAAATTGTTTAAAAATAGGAAGATAAATAGTAGAGAGGATTGTTAATTCTTATAATTCCTTATTTTTTTCTTTAATTACGGCTTGTGCCGCTGAAATTCTCGCAACGGGTATCCTAAATGGTGAACAAGACACATAATCTAAACCAATTTTGTGAAAGAACTCCACGCTTTTTGGCTCTCCACCATGCTCACCACATATTCCAATTTTTAAGTTGGGTCTAGTCTCCCTCCCCAATTTGATTGCTATTTTCATTAATTTTCCTACTCCATCTTGATCAAGTGTTTCAAACGGATTTCGTTCAAGAATTTCCTTATTCAAATAAACTGGAATGAACTTACCTTCAGCATCGTCTCGACTGAAACCAAATGTCATTTGGGTTAAATCGTTAGTTCCAAAGGAGAAAAATTCCGCTTCCATAGCAATCTCGTCTGCGGTGAGAGCTGCCCTTGGAATTTCAATCATTGTTCCAAACTTGTACTTTAAATCCACGCCGTATTCTTTAATTGTCTCTTCTGCTATTTCAAGTAATTGTTTTTTTACGTACTGAAGTTCTGATATCATGCCAATAAGGGGGATCATTACTTCGGGAAGAACATCAACACCTTGCAGTTTGAGTTCACAAGCTGCTTGGAAAATAGCTTTAACTTGCATTTCGTTGATTTCTGGCCAGACTATGCCAAGACGGCAACCTCTAAGACCCATCATGGGATTTTCCTCTGATAGGGAGCGAATTAATTTAATAACTTTCTTCTTTTTTTTTATTTCTTTGTCAAGAGGGCTTGTTTCTAGCAGAGATTTAGATAGAGAATTTGTCATTTTCAATTCTTGATACTCTAATAAAACCGTGGATAATTCGGGTAAGAACTCATGCAAAGGAGGATCAAGTAACCTAATCGTCACGGGTTTACCTTCCATAATTTTAAAGATTTCTAAGAAATCTCCTTTTTGCATTGGTAAAATTTTATTTAATGCATCTTGACGATCTTCCATGGTTTGAGCCATTATCATTTTCTGAACCACTGGCAGCCGTTCTTGGCTCATGAACATATGTTCGGTCCTCGTTAATCCTATACCTTCGGCGCCGAATTCTAACGCTTTCTTAGCGTCTACAGGAGTGTCTGCATTTGCTCGAACACCCATGGTTCGAACTTCGTCAGCCATTTCTAATAATTCTAAGAATTCATCCTTTATCTCGGGTTGTATCAATGGAACTATTCCTTCTATTATGCGTCCTGTTGTTCCATCAATTGTAATGTATTTACCTTCTTTAATAGTAGTCCCTGCTACCTTAAATTCTCTAGCTTCCTCGTCAATTTCAACATCTTGAGCTCCGACAATTGCTGGTTTACCCATTCCTCTTGCAACAACGGCAGCATGAGATGTTTTTCCTCCAAATTGAGTCAAAACGCCACTGGATGCGTATAAACCATGAACATCCTCAGGTTTAGTTTGAGGTCGTACTAAAATTATCTCTTTATCTTGAGAATTAGCCAACTCTTCAGCGCGATCAGAATCAAATATAGCAATCCCCGACACGGCACCTGGTGAAGCGTTAATCCCTTTGGCTAAAACACGCACTATAGCATTCTCATCTATGCTTTTAAATAAAAGTTTCGATATTTTGTTTGGATCGATACTCATAATTGCTTGTTCCCGAGTTATTAACCCTTCTTTAACCATATCCACTGCGATTTTAACTGCTGCTGAAGGCGTACGTTTTCCATTTCTAGTTTGTAGAATGTAAAGGACTCCATTTTCTATTGTGAATTCAATATCTTGCATATCTTTATAGTGGTTTTCGAGTTTAACCATAGTTTGCTTCAAGTCTTCATAAATTTCTGGAAACTCTTTGGCGAGTTCTTCAAGTTTCTTAGGGGTCCGTATTCCGGCAACTACATCTTCTCCTTGAGCGTTAGTTAAATATTCCCCAAATGTTACATTCTCTCCATTCGAAGGATCTCGCGTAAATGCAACTCCCGTGGCGGAATTGTTTCCCTTATTTCCAAATACCATAGCTTGTATGTTAACAGCTGTTCCTAAATTAGGTATATTAGAAATCTTTCGATATGTAATAGCTCGCTTGTTGTTCCAAGATTTAAATACCGCTTCTATTGATATAAATAGCTGCTTAAATGGATCTTGAGGGAACGGTGAACCTATTTCTTTCTCGTATAAGGCTTTATAATCAGCAATTACTTTCTGTAAATCCTGGTCTTTTAGATCTGTATCTTGAGCAGTTCTCGAGATCGCACGCTTATATTTGTCAAGAATTCTTTCAAATTTCTCATCTCCGATCCCCATACAAACGTCCCCAAACATTTGAATAAATCTTCTCCAGGAATCATAGGCAAATCGCGGATTTCCTGTCAGTTCTGCCATTCCTTTAATAGATTCATCGTTTAATCCTAGATTTAAAACTGTGTCCATCATGCCCGGCATTGACATTGGAGCTCCACTTCTTACGCTTATTAATAAAGGATTTTTCTTATCTCCAAATATTTTTCCCGTAGCTTTTTCTAGGCTTTTTAAATGTTCTAAGACCATAGGCTTAATTTGCTCCATTATCTTTTCAGGATCTTTAAAATAGAGCAAGCATGCAGCTGTGGTTATAGTAAAGCCCGGAGGAATATTTAACCCCAAATTAGTCATTTCTCCGAGATTTGCGCCTTTTCCTCCAAGTAGGTTCTTTAACTCTTTTCTACCTTCGCTAAAATCGTAGACATACTTGGGTGTATCAGTAGAAGTCATTTTTCAATTCTCAATTTAGTATAGTTGAATACATTTATTATTTCCATTATTCCGCTTTTTCGTTGAATAATGATATTGTACTATAATTTCTCTTCTGAAATAAAATTATCTATATAGTAAGGTTTGGAGTTACAAGGAAGGATGATATATTAATTGAAAATCTCCAAAATTTCCCAAATACCATTTATTATATAATTAGGTTTTTCAGATTTGTTTTTATTAATCATTTCTAAAGTAGTCTCTCCAGAAAGCACGCAACACGTTGTAACTCCAGCGCTTATTCCCATTTTTATGTCTGTATACAATCTATCTCCAAACATTACTGCATCTTGAGGTTTTACTCCGATTTCCCTGAGTTTAAACAAGAGCATTTCTTTGTTTGGCTTTCCAAAAACAACTGGCATTCGTTCTGTCGTTTTATATAAGAGGGCGGCAATACCTCCAGCATCAGGTATAAATCCATCCTCTGTAGGGCATTTATCGTCCAAATGAGTAGCGATATACGGAAGCCCTTTTTGGAGTAAATACGATGCTTTTACTAACCGATTATAAGTCATTTCTTGATCAAAAGCGAGAACTATAATTTCGGGATTACTTTCGCTTAAAGCAAACCCTTCCTCAATGAACTCTTTTTTAAGAGACTCATTTCCTAGTAAAAAAACAGTAGTGTAGTTATTTTTCTTTAGATAGCTAATGGTAGGATGTTGAGAAAGTATTATATTTTCACGGGTTGCTTTCAAGGATAACTTATTTAACTTTTTAAGGTAATCTGAGGTTGATTTACTTGAATTGTTTGAAAGAAAAAAATATCGCTTTCCGTGCTCTTGAAGAGCTTTTATTATTTCAATCACTCCTTCAAAAAGTTTATTTCCTAAATAAAGAGTCCCATCCAAGTCAAAGAAGAATACTTTTTTTCTTCTTAATTCAGCGATACTTTTGCTTATGGAGCTCATATAAAATACTCGAGAAAGTTTAAAATAAATTTGACAAATAACTTAATTTAGTAAGTTAAACGTTTTAAATAAATTAGATCTTTCTAATCCCGATAAGGAACTATGCTCATTTTCTCTTCTTTTAATTTTAGCCAAGCTTTGTATTTAAAAGTATATTTACCTTTAATTAATGGGTTATAACCCGTTTCTTCTTCAAATAAAATTCGTTTTATCTCAGAATCTATTTGTTTACACCTCTTAATAGTATGCCTCCTAGCGCCTATTATGCCAAGGGTTATTATAGAAATAACTACAATTAAAATTATTAGAATTGTCTGCGAGAAGTTTGCGTACATGTTAATAAAAACAAACATTATAATAATTGGAATGACACTGAAATAACAATAGAGACAGTAGTAGCTACTATCACCAACAAAAAATTGTGTTTTTACTATGTCCGGATTATTTTCGGTTATAGTAAGTATTAACCATTTACGATAACCGGCTGTAAACTTTCTATTTCTAGATGCTTCTAAACCAGATTCATCGTAATACTTCTTTTGTTTTAACATTGTATCTGAAATGATACAAATCTTTTTTTCTTTAAATTCTAAATAAAGAAATAAGGAGAAAACAAAGCTAATAAAAAAAATTAGATATGTAACTGGAGGAATAACAAAATGATCTTCAAACATCACCGTTACGAACCAAAAGATGAGTATAATACAGATATAAGAGAATATTTTTTTTAGTTTTGAGGTAAAGTATAATCTTAAAAATAATCTAAGCATTTTTTCCTGTTTATGTTTACATATTGCTATTTTAAAGTAAGGAAAAAAAAGTAAAAATTTAAGATTTTTGGTTTTGGGTCTAGATTTGGTTTTTTGACTGCATTAAGATTTTGATTGGTATTATGATTTTGCTCCCTCTATTTCTGTTCCGCACCATTTACAAAATTTATCGTCTTGTGTTAATTTACTACGGCAAAATGAACATGTTTTCGATTTTTTTGGAGTTATCATGGTTGGTTCCTTAGTACTCCTACCGTCAACTTTACCTCCACATTTGGGGCAAAAGTGAGCATCGGGTCTGAGTGAATTTCCACAACGAATACAATTAGTATCTGATTTACTAGGTGTTTTTATGGTTGATTTACTAGGTGTTTTTATAGCTAATTTTGCGGGAGCTGCTTTCAATGATTTCTTTGGTTTTAATTTCTTCTGTCCTCTTCTAGCAAATAAAGCAGCAACAATTACGATTCCAATAACCACTATGATAATAATTAATATTGGACTAAGATCCATCCACCTATCAGTAGAAGAAATTCCTGTTTCGTAAGTCACATCAAAAGTAATAGTCGTGGTTTCTTCTGGAGAAAGCATTGGATCAAAATAAACGAAGAAATACCACAGTCCATCATTCGGAACAGTAAAGTCATTTTCAGGGATTGAATCAACTCCTTCAATATAGAAATCAGCGGCTGATAAATCAATCACGCTCGCAGCAGAGTAATCAATTGTGAAATTGACCACGGCTGTAGACACCCCATCGTTAAACCAAACAACATAATAATCTCTCGCTGATAACACATTATATATTCCAGTATCTGATAATACATCGTTTTCGTCAACAAAAAAAGTTGGACTACCACCTTGATTCCAATCGTAAAGTGCTTGACCGCTTGCTATAAAAAAATCAACTTGGCTTGACGCGTTAAAATCGTAGTTTATTGTTGATCCCGGTTTTAAATAATATTATATATATTCATATTGATTGTTTAGAAGACTAAGCTGATCAGAATCGCTCCCAACTTTCGTAGTAGTAGGTAAAGACTCAAAAGGTCGATCCCATATAGCAAAGCTTATTAAACTAAGTGATGATTGTATTGAATATGTTATATCATTCCCACTTTTCATATTTTCGTATTCGTACCAATATTCGTTAAAGTATAGCGTTTCAGTTGAGCGATAATTCACAGTACCATTTGCATCACTATTACTAAAAGGAAACCACATCGCAACTCCAAAAAGAGGCAATAATATTAATCCTAAGACGATTGCTATCGTTACACCGCCTCCAACATAGACAGGGGAATAGTACCAAGGTCTATACCATCGTCCAGCCCAATATGGATGATACCACCAGCGCATATACCATGGTCGATACCCATACCAGTAGTGTCTCCTGCGGGGTCTATAATAAGAGTGTCGGTACGGTCCGCTAGGTGCTCTTGAGGTTACTCGTCTTGCTCCAGTTCTTCCAAAAGGTGTTCCTGAAGATCTTGAACCGCCCATTCGAAATCCTGCTGAGCCTCCACGAAACCCTCCGCCTCTAAAACCACCACCACTAAAACCTCCGCCTCTAAAACCACCGCCACCACCACGAGGCACTTTTATCTTGGCACCTCATTTGCAGGTTCTTTTTGACGAAAGAAATAATCCCTATATATTGCTGCTAGTACTAAAATCATAGATATTATTGAAAATGTCAATCCTACGCCATCAACAGTTATAGTTGGAGCTGGAACAGCGATCGCAAATGCGACACCAAATAGAATCCAGTTAAGAATTAAAAACACAACAAATAAAACAGGTAATATAAATTGTACCAAAAATCCAGTTTCAATGTTGCGTACTTTAGAATAACTAGAGAATATTATTGAAAAAAGCGCAAGGATACCGAAAATAACTACCAGAACACTAATAATAACAATTATTAACCAAATAATTCCATTTGTATTAATTAAGTTCACGAACGGAACTAAAAAGTTAATACCTCTTGCTTCAAACAATCCAAAAAGGACAAATTCGCCATCAATTTCAGCCAACCCGAAAAAGCTAAGCAAATCAGATGGATTTCCTGAAAAAAAGCCAAACATTCCAACAAGAGGGAAAATTACACCTAAAACAAAGGCAATAATTGTACAACAAGTTGCGAACCAAAATTCTGCTGATCTAGTATCAGACACAGGAATTAAGCCTATATCGTCGAAATCTTGGTCAGGAATGTAACTCCAGCAATCTTGTATTGTGCATACTCCAACCAGCTTCTCATTTTCTACTACTGGGACGACATTGACATTTAAATCTCGCATTCTAGCAAAAGCTTCTGTAACGGGGTCATTAAGTGACACACTTTTAATCTTATACATAGTCGAAATTACCATTTCTTCTTTTGGATCGCTTCCTTTAGCTACAACATTTTGAATGATATCAAAATCAGCTATAACTCCGAGAATTTTTTCAGACTTTTCTTCGACTACGACTAAATCTGGCACTCCTAACTCTTTCATTTTTTTTGCTGCTTCTTGAATAGTCGCATTAGAACCTATTACACCGTATTCATCGTCAATAACCAAATCCTTTATAAAATATTCTTTTTTAGATAAGCTCATATTTATCATTTTTTTTTGTTAGATTTGTTATTTATAAAACAGATTAAAGTAACTATTAAAATTAACTATAGTCCAATTATTAATTCTTCTCGTCAAACTAGAATTTCTCCAAAGAAAATACATAAGAAAATTAATATATAAAAGATTAAAAAAAAAAGAGGATCTTGATTTAGTAAAATTCAGCTCCTTCTATTTTAGTCGTAGAAACGACTAATTCTTGAGCAGCCTTAGTTGCTCGCATGACCTTTGCCATGTTACCTGTGAGTTTAAATTTACCTGCCATTAATCCTTGGATTGGATCGAGTTCTTGCTTCAAAACCTTTACCCAATTATCGTATTGTCCTGAGAATACAAATTCTACACCAATTTTCTCTCCTTCCTTTAAAGGTCGGGGGTCAGAATTAGGGGGTAAAATATCGTATTCTTCACCTTCCTTTAAGAGTTTGTTGCCTGTGCAGTCTCCTTTAAATAATCCAACAAACATTTTTATTTCATGATCCAAATTACCACTAGGTTCAATCACGAACATGAAATCACCCGTCCACCAAGAAGCTGCCGCTTTATAATTGGCATTATCGTTTAACGCTTTGACATAGGCTTCTGCCCATTCATCTGAAAATACTTTCATATCTCACACTCTCTATTTTATAATAAAATTAATATTTAATATGATTAGTATTACTTCTTTTTATTTGAAAGTAATTAAATATAAGATTGAGTGAACTGATAAAAAATAGTTATAGATGGATATTTATCAAGCTAAGTTATAAAAAAAGAGGAGTTATACTCCTACGCCAATGGTATTTCCTATACCAGCAACTATAATCTTTGCTCCTTTCTTAGTGCGCTTCCGAATCCCCATTTTAATATTTTCTACAATAGGATGCACGCTTTTAGTAATTGGTCGCGACATTGTTGTTATTGCATTTTCTAAAGATTGCCTACAGATAACAGCGTCAATTGGTATAGCTTTTTTGCTTGTGGATTCTTCGATATAAAACTTTTCAACTCCAATTCCTCCAATTGCAGCACCTACTCCGATTGCAATTGACCCAGTTTTATCTCCAGAAAATTTAAGACCTGCATCGATCATTATTATCCGAGATATGGATTCTCCATGTTCTTCGATTAGTTTTTTAATTGCGGTACCTGGTTTTCCAACAGTTCCCCCAGGCCCCTTAGCTCGCACTACGTATATTATTCTATCTTCAAAGGTAACTACTTGGTAGATAGTATCTTTTGCGATTTCAATAGCTTCAACATCTTCGCTATTTGAGACATCTCTTACAAAACTTCCGGCAACTAAAGGTCCAAGAGCGTCTCCAATTGGACTACCTTCAGAAAATGATTTTGTAGCGTGGAAGTACGATTTAGCCATAGCTAAAATCATAGTCATCTGCATGGAAATCTGCATTAAAATAATATAGGATTTAGATTTTTTCCCTAATATTAAGAAATGTTTGACTAAACGATAAACATAATCAACGGCCATAGCAGCTTCGAGAACATTTTCTAAATTCTGAGCTTCTTTAGTTCCTAGCCCAACATTTGGGGCTAAAATAGCTATTTCTTCTTTGAATCTTACATCCCTTACATCCATGATGTGGTCAAGTTTTGGAATTATACCATAAGGATCAAGGTCTACTGGTCTAATTGCTATGAAAGTCAAGAAATTTTCAATTTTGAGCATTAAATCTTTATCTGTTTCTTTTTTGTCAGCGTATTTTCTAAAATTCGTAAGCAAAATCTGTTTACACTCGTCATCCCATTTTTTAAGTTTTTCCAAACCACTTTCAATCTCTCTTGATGAGCGCCACGCCTGGAGTTTGGTACCATAAAACATAGAAACAAATATTAAACCAAACCATAATAAATTAAAAATTAATCCGAGAGGATCTGCTTCCGTTTGGCCAAGCTGCATTATTTGTATAATCATTTTTAGCTTTTCTCTGTTTTAAATATTACATATAATTGAAATATTAAATCTATTAAGTTTTCATAATAACAAAATTTAATTAATCTTATATTCTTTTCTATTATAGAGTAAAGTTTACAAGATATCAATAAAAATATGGAAGGATACAATGATTGACGAAGAAGACGATGAAGATATTTTAAATAAAAAGCGTTCTTTGAAGAGCACTCTTAAAAAGCTTTTGTTGTTTGGACTTATTGTTATTGGAGTTCTTTTTATGTATATCGGAGGGGTTGATCAAGTTTTCAATATGGTTATAGGTTTCACTTTAATTTGTTTAGGGACCACATTATTACAAATGGGAAAAAATACCAGTGACCCAATTAGACAGACTTTAACCATCTTAAAATGTAAATCTTGTAGTGCGATTAAAGTAAGGAATTATGAGGATGGGGATTTTGTTTTTAAGTCTATGGGAACTTGCGATAAATGCAATAATTCTATGGAAATAGATCAAATTTATAGCGTCAAACTTAAGAAATCCCGGAAAAAAGACGATAAGCTGGAAAAAAGCAATAAGAAGTTATTGGAAACAATAGAAGTTTAATTTTCATAAGTTAGGTGTTTCCCTAATTTTAAATAAAATTGGAATGGGCGGAACTTTTGATCATCTTCATGATGGTCATAAATTTTTATTAAAAACAGCCCTGAAAATGTCCAAATCAATAGAGATTGGTTTAACATCTCAAGAATTGCTTAAAAATAAAAAAGCTCCTTCGAAATTAGAAGATTACGATACTAGAAAGAATAAATTAAAAACTTTCATTAGCACTTTCACGGACATTAATAGAGTGAACATCGTTGAAATTAGAAATTGGGAAGATATGGCTAAATATTCTCAGGATCCAGAGTACGAAGGCCTAATTGTAAGTCAAGAAACTTATTCAAATGCCGTTAAATTAAGCGAACAAAGAGAAGCGAAAGGATTAGAGCCATTAATTTTAATTGTTATTCCCCTTTTAAAAGATAAAAATAATAAAAGAATAAGTTCTACGGCTATTCGAGAAGAATTAGAGTAGATAAATTTTTTAGTTAGTACTACTACTACATTATATAATTGAATGACTACTTGAGAAGTGTAGATTTTGAGTTTTTATAGCGTATTAAAATCAACTACTAAAAATTTCAATCGAGTCTCATTTAATTCCCAGTTTTTTATCATTAACGCTTAAGAAAACAACCCTATTTATG
>JAHLWV010000365.1 GCA_019057735.1 Promethearchaeota archaeon
CTATTTGTTTCTTCAATTGCTTCCTTCATAGCGCGAGTTATTTTATCGGCATATAATATCGCTCTACCTTTTATGTTACGAGAAGCCCTACCAATGGTTTGTATAAGCGATCGCGTGTCGCGTAAAAATCCCATTTTATCTGCGTCTAAAATTGCTACTAATTGAACTTCGGGGAGATCTAATCCCTCTCTAAGAAGATTAATTCCCACTACTACATCATGAGTTCCATCTCTTAAACGTCTTAATATTTCAAACCTCTCAACGGTTCCTACTTCTGAGTGTAAGTAAGCAACCTTTAAACCTATTTCAGAATAGTACTCAGCGATATCTTCTGACATCCGTTTAGTAAGAGTGGTGACTAAAACTCTTCCTTTATTGGTTATGACTTTCCTTATCTCGTCTAACAAGTCATCAATTTGATTTTTTGCGGGACGAATTTCCACTTGAGGATCAACCAATCCAGTAGGTCTAATTATTTGTTCAGCAGATACTCCACCGCTCTTTTTAATTTCCCAAGCTCCGGGAGTGGCGCTCATAAAAATTATGCGATTTATTTTCGCTTCCCATTCTTCAAAAGTTAAGGGCCTATTATCGTATGCGGATGGCAATCTCCACCCAAATTCAATGAGATTCCTTTTTCTTGACCTATCTCCCCCAATCATACCATGAATTTGAGGAATCGTAATATGACTTTCGTCCGCAACTATTAAAAAATCTCTTGGAAAATAATCAATTAAACACATCGGTGGACTCCCGGGTGGCCTGCCATCAAGGTGTCTCGAATAATTTTCCACTCCCTTACACCATCCCATTTCTCTCATCATTTCAAGATCAAATTTTGATCTTTTTTCAATACGTTGTGCCTCAGCATATTTCTTTTCTTTCATGAATTCGGCTATTTGCTGCTCTAACTCTTCTTCAATTGAAATTAATGCTTTCGCTTTATTTTCTTCCGGGATTATAAAATGAGTGGCTGGGAATATCCTACAATTTGATAATTCATTTAAAACATTATTAGAAACATAATGAATTTCTTGTATAGACTCAATTACATCTCCAAATAATGAAACGCGAATTGCATTATTCAAATAGGCTGGAAAGATGTCGACAATGTCTCCTTTAACCCTGACTATGCCTGGTTTAAACTCAATATCCTTTCTTTCATAGTTCATCAGGATTAATCTTTTTATTATCTCTTTTCTTTGTATAGTCTGACCAACATCAAGATTTAGGGAAATTGCTGTCCAAATTTTTGGATCACCAATACCGTAAATACATGATACAGTTGCAACAATGATAACATCGTTCCTTGTTCTAATTGCATGAGTAGCAGCTAATCTTAATCTCTCAATTTCCTCGTTCACACTGAAATCTTTTTCAATATACAAACCTGACACAGGCATATAGCTTTCAGGTTGGTAATAATCGTAGTAGCTAACAAAATAATGAACAGCGTTTTCAGGAAATAAATCTTTAAGTTCGTTATATAATTGTGCTGCTAGTGTTTTATTTGGTGCCATCACTAGGGTTGGTTTCTGGATTTTTTCAATAATGTTTGCAATTGTGAATGTTTTTCCCGTGCCGGTAGCGCCTAGTAGAGTCTGAAATACTTTTCCTCTTTTTATGTTATCGGCGAGTTTCCTGATTGCTTCTGGTTGATCTCCGCTAGGTTTGAAACTAGATACAATTTTGAAATTGGATATTATAATTTTGACACCAAAATTTGAAGATTAATTAAAGATGAAGTTAAACTTAATTTATAGACGATAGGTCTATAGATTTTTTAATGTAACATAGTTTATTTTTTTTACTCTTATAAATAAAAAGTAAGAGTTTATGTGGTAACGATTTCGTCGTGTATATCCTCTGCGCCTTCCTTGGTCCGAACTATGATGCTCAAAATTTCGCCATTACCTACAGATCCAATTATACTTTCGAGATCTACCATGCTGATTGTAAATTGAATTGAGCTTCCGGCTTCAATTTCGTAAATACTTTCAGTAAAATTAATCAAAGGGATATATGTACCATTGATATTTATTGAATCTACTGTAAGATTAAACAATCCGAGGTTGTCAACTTTTATCTCAACGAAGCCGCCAATAGTTGCTGTCGTTCCAGTATCGTCAATATCTATTTCGTACAAGGTTGAATCCACAAATACGGAAAAGTCCATGTTATATTGAGCAGAAGTGTTTGTAGTGATGTTTACGTTCAGAATATTAGTGGAATTTAATTTCAAGCCAGTGATATTGAAAGAAACTAAAGCACACTCTTGTATATCGAGAGTAATATCCCCATATTCAAAAATTACATCGTTTGTAAAGGATAAGCTTGTGGTACTATTCAGATATATCTTATCTAATGTAATCTCTTCATCTCCTGTGTTTTTGATTAAAATTCTGCCTGTTTCGTTAGCAGCGATATAAGAAGCAGTATGACCTTCTACAGCATCAATGATTTCTATATCAGGTTTATCTATAATCGTATGGATGTAGCCAATATCAGAAGCTTTTGTATTACCATCGAAGTTTGCGGTAACTATAATCCCTATCTCATCGTTTACTTCAATGCTTGTTAAATAATCTGAAGCTGTAATAGTAAGACTTCTTTCTTGCCCAGGAATTAAATTAAACGGCGTAAAACTCAATATAGATGTCCAACTTGAAGAAGAAGAAGCCAAGTAAATTGAGTCTAGCCCTATTATGATATCTCCGGTGTTTTTAACCATTAAATTTACTTGAGTCGTACCGTTTTCATAAGTGTATGCATATGTTTTTTCGAGATTAATTGGTACGTGTTTCCGAAAATCAGATTGAATGGTAATTAGTGCTTCTGGGGAGGCTATTCTGTTTTCTTCAAGAATAGAAATTTGATATCCATCATAATTTGATGTGAATAATAACTCATCCTTGATATTATTAGGGGTAATTACACCTATTATGTGTTCAGTTCTTAATGGATAAAATGGATAGACCGTATTTGGAATTTTAACATGTGCTATTTGACCAGGTTCTAAAATTGGAGATCCGGATACATAATTTGTGTTATTGAGAGTATTTAATTCATTATCGATGTAGAAATCTTTCAATATTACTGTAGTTAGTCCTGTATTTTCAATTTCTAGATTAATTTCACTCAAAGACCCATCAACTTGAACGACATTACTGTTTATTTTATTAATTCGAATATCTCCTTCCTTAGCTTCTTTTACAAATAGACTGCTTGTGCTATTGGTGAAAATGAAATCTTTATCATCAATCGCGATTGATTGTGCCTCGACTTCAATGTTTACTACATCGTTT
>JAHLWV010000366.1 GCA_019057735.1 Promethearchaeota archaeon
TGACATTTTAATTACCTCCTTCTTCTGGTGCTGCACAAGCAGCAGGACCTTGTTTTGCTCGTTTACTTATGGCTTGAACGGGACAAATATTAAGACAATTTTGACAAGCTTTACAATGAAACACATCGATCCCAGACATGTGATATTTACCATCATCGCCTAATTTTCTAAGAGTGGCAAAATCAGGGCAAATAAACCAGCATTGCGCACAATTAGTGCATGTTTCTTCGTCCCATATTATTTCCCATTCACCCCACGACCCAGTATTTACTTGATCGCTTCCAACAGGGATAATATCTTCGTCGCAATACCAAACACCAGCTTTGTCTAAATCCTTGTATCCAGGCAACCCTAAAGATACTTGTTGCCAGGGTACTTTACTGTCCACAGTGAAATCTGGCTCGATCCCCATGTCATAGATACAAGTTTCTTCAATTGCTTGTTTAATAGCCTGAATATTTTTTCCAGCAACTTCCCCTTTAAATCGCTTCATGATTGCGTCAGATAATTCTTCAAACGTAAATAGATGAGATACACGAATCAAAGCTCCCAATATTATGGTGTTTGTAATATTTCTTCCTAAAATATCGAGAGCGATTCGAGTTGCATCGATAGTCGCTATATTTATATCTTTACGTTTAACTATATCTTGAATTGCTAATTGATCCATTTCGGTATTCACTATTAGCCAGCTTCCTCTCGGCATACCGGCAGTTACATCAACTTCTGCCAATAACGATGGATCTAAGACCGAAACGAAGTGAGGTCCATACACTTGTTCGTTTGATCTAACTAAATCAGCGTTCGCAGATAGTCGAACATAGCTTTCAGTAGGACTTCCCATACGTTCCGCACCAAATTTTGGTTGACATACACCGAAACCATAGAAGGTTTCCACACAGAGATTTGAAGCGGTAACACCTCCTTGTCCTCCACGAGCATGGAACCTAAGATTTATCGTATAATCATTTAAAATTTCTTTAATGTGTTCTGATGTTAACATTTGAATTTTCACTTTTTTTTTTTAAAAAATCGAATTGTAATAAGATTAGTATTTCTCCAAAATAAAGTTTATTCCATTTGAATTATAAGCCTCTAATTTGTGCTGAAATGATGAAGTATTTAGAATATGGCTCTTTTTCTAATATAATTGTGTAAAAGGTGTTTTATTAACTGACTAAAAATCCTGATCTTAAAAATCGTTCTGATGTGATTAACACCACCAATGAGCAAAAATTAAATAATTTTGGGATAAATGCGCAAGAAGTTGAAAATAATATCAAGTTGACTCCAGATTTTATTCCAATGATTCGAATAATCTTCTGGAACAGCATCGGATTCTTTTTCTTTTCTTTTTTGATTCCATTTGTAACAGTTCAATTATTAGGCGCTACCGGGATCGAATTAGGGATAATGTTTGCAATACAAACAACCGGAGGGTTAATCAGTGCTCCAATTGTTGGTTATTTCACTGATAGAGTCTCAAGGAAATTACTCATTCTCATCGGAAGTTTTGGACGAGCGGCTTGTTATATTCTTATGTATATGGGTATTATTTTTTCTTCCCTTGTTGTATTTGCAATGGGTATGTTTGTATTAGGTCTTTTTGTTGGTTTTTTTTGGACACCTCTTGATACTTTGATATCCGAGAAATCAAATAAAGCAAATCGTTCCTTTGCTTTTGGAAAGCGAGTAGGAATGATAGGAAAAGGAAATTTACTTGGTTCAGTTATAAGTTTTACTGTTTTTGGTTTGGCTAATTTCTTTGTTCCGGAAAACCTGTTTTTGGTCTACTCTCCACTACTATTATTCGCAGGATCCAATATTTTTGGAGGAATCACGTTTCACTTAAAGGTGGATGAACATCTTACCTTAGATAAACATATTTTTAATTTATTTCCATCTTCTGTTGAACCATCTCTTATTTCTAAAGAACCGGTTATTGATGATACAGTAATTAAGTCTAAGAAAAACCTAGCTGTTGGATTTTTTATTGGATTTAGTGTATTAACCATAGCATTTATGATGAGCAGTATGAATCAATCAATAGCATATCCCTTTTTTCAGGTTTACTTAATTGATGTATTAAAAGTAGAAGATCCTACATTGGTAATGCTCATCTATTTTCCGAGTCAAATCCTATCTTTGCTATTTGCTCCTAAATTAGGGAAAATTGCTGATAAAATTAACCCAATAATAGGTGTTGCTTTTGTAAGCGGTCTGGGAGCTTTAGTTACTTCGCTAATTATAAATTCCACTTCAGGGCTTATGTTTGGGATAATTTTACTTTTTGACTCGACTTTTGCGTGGGGAGGTAATTTAATTCTACAAAATGTCCTCAGCCGAATATCAAAAATCCATCGTGGAAAAATATTTGGACTTGCACAATGGTTAAGTCTATTTGGTGCAGTTTTAGGACCAATTTTAGGAGGTTTTGCTTGGGATGCTCTTGGTCCAAGTGCTCCTTTCGTGATTTCGATTTTTATCGAACTTTCCGTGATTCCACTTTACGCTATTGCAATTAAAACGTTAAAACCTTACATGGCAGAAAAAGTAGATTAAATCAAAAGGATTCTACAATATCATCCCAATAAAGTTTTAAGTGAATTTCTCATCCTTCGAATCAAGGAAATATGTAAGAGGTTTCAAAAATTCACACAATTATAAACTTTTAAATTCATGACATCTTTTCTAATTTGAATGACGGCTCAAGAGAAAGATTACCTTAATAAAAAAGATTTATCGTTCATAAACGATATAAAATCCATGGCTGTAATTGGAACATCCAAAAAAAGAAATTTCTTCTTTTTAAGAAACCATTTTGCTACATTTAAAGGTCCAATATACGCAGTAAATCCCTCAATCAATGAAATCTCCGGTTTTCCATCTGAAAATATCTATCCGTCAATTAAAGATATTCCCGGAGAAGTTGATTTTGCATTCATTACGGTGCCTAAGGACAAAATCTTAGATATTATTGACGACTGCGTTGCGAAGAAAGTTAAGCTAGTGAGCATTTTCACAGCGGAATTTTCTGATGCAGGAACAAAGGAGGGTATCGAATTAGAGTTAGAATTGCTAAAAAGAGCTAATGGTGTCGTTAGATTTTTAGGTCCTAATGGAATGGGGCTCTTTTATCCAAAAAAGGGAATACAATGGAGAGGAAAATTCCCTACAAAAGCTGGAAACATTGGATTCGTAGCTCAGTCGGGTGGCATTTGTAATATTGCTATTTATACTGCAAAAGAATTAGGATTTCACTTTTCTAAAGTATTTTCATTTGGAAATGGGACTGATTT
>JAHLWV010000367.1 GCA_019057735.1 Promethearchaeota archaeon
TTGATTTTTTAAGAATCTCAAGTGTTTCTATGATTTGAATGATTTCTACATCTCCTCGAGCTCCAGCCTGACTTATTCTCTTCTTAATTAATTGAACTTCAACTTTCTTAAAAATTGAGAGGATTTCTTTTCGATTTTTATGAATCCCTACTCTATTCAGTTGATCTTCTAAATTAAAGCGAAAATTTTTAAACTCCAGAGAGTGACTTTCAAAAGAAGTGTTACATCCTAATTCTTTTGATGTTAAAATCTGTAGCTTTTTATTATCAAATACAAACTCGTCAAAACCCGAATTTCTCAACTCATTAATAAAATCTGAATACTCTTTAACGATTATATTATTATCTAATGAATCATAAAAACCAATAACTCTTTGGATATCATCCAAGAAATCAATAAAATTAAGAAAATTTCCACTATCATCAATAGTATATATTCCTATTAATGTATCAATGATATAACATTTCATTTTTCTAAATCTACGCGTAAATAAAATTTCTCAAATAATAATAATAATAATTTCTTACATTATAATAGTAATGCTTGAAGTAAATATTTCTGGTTTAAAGATAAACTCTCCTTTGATTTTAGCTTCTGGCATTTTAGGTGTGTCTTATTCTACGATGTTAAGATTGATTAATGTCGGAATAGGTGCTATAACAACCAAATCTATTGGACCTAGACCTAGAAAGGGATTTAAAAATCCTTCAATTATTGAATTATATCCAGGGACTTTTCTAAATAGTGTAGGGCTTGGTAATCCGGGTATCGATAACTTTATCTCTGAAATTGAAGAAATAAAATCACATAAAATACCTCTGATTGTTAGTGTCTTTGGAGATAGTAATGAAACATATTTAGATGTAGCATTAAAAGCTCAGAATGCAGGAGCAGATGCCATTGAAATAAATATTTCTTGTCCTCATGCTGAAATTTCTTCTATTGGTATTGATAAAGACCTTACTTTTAAAATTACAAAATTATTAAAGAAAAATTTATCAGTCCCGCTCTTTGTTAAATTAAATCCTAATGTTACAAACCTTAGTGAAATTGCTTTAGCTGCAGAAAAGGGAGGTGCTGATGGAGTTGTTGCTATAAATACCCTAACCGCAATCAAGATCGATATTAACACCAAGAGACCAATTTTATCTCATGGAAGTGGAGGACTATCGGGAAAAGCAATTCATCCTATTGCTGTGAAAAAAGTATATGACCTATATAAGGTTTTGAATGTTCCTATAATTGGATGTGGAGGAATTGATTCATGGGAAGATGTGATTGAACTTTTCCTAGCAGGAGCCTCAGCAGTCCAAATAGGTACAGCATTATACAACGGACTTGAAATAATTCAAGAAATCAACAATGGATTAAAGAATTATTTAAATAAAAATAACTTAAACTCTCTCAATGATATAAAAGGGTTAGCTCATCAATTCAAAACTCAAGAGGTGCCTGAATATGACTAAAAACACAATCAAGACAGTGAGAATTAAAGATATTATAAATGAATGTAAGGGAGTTAAGACTATTTATTTTAATATGAAAGAAGGGAATGATAGAGGACATATTATTCCTAAGGCTGGGCAATTTGTGATGGTTTGGGTCCCTGGTGTGGACGAGGTTCCAATGTCACTATCTAGCTATGATGACAAAGGTAATTGGTCGATCACTGTAAAAGATGTTGGAGAATGTACAAATGCAATTCATAATTCAAAAATTGGTGATTTTATTGGTATTAGAGGGCCATTAGGTAATAATTTCATACTTCCAAATGATTCTTCGAAAAAACTCATTTTAATTGGAGGTGGAATTGGAATGGCACCTCTTAAATGTCTTTCATTAGAAATAATGAAAAAAAACTTAGAATTCACTATTATTGAAGGAGCTAAAATTAGTGAAGAAATAATGTTTATTAATGATTTTCAATCTTTAGATCCTAAACATTCAGAGGTTATTTATTGTACTGACGATGGAAGTTATGAATTAAAAGGATTCGCTTCTGAAGCTTTTGAAAGGTTAATTAAAAATTATTCTAAATCTGAAATTCCTAACCTTATCGCATATACTTGTGGGCCTGAAAAAATGATTTTTAAAGTATTTCAAATATGCGAAAGATATAGTATTAAGCTACAGGCTAGTCTAGAACGAATTATGAGATGTGGATGTGGTTTATGTGGATTATGTG
The DNA here is from genome assembly GCA_019057735.1 of Promethearchaeota archaeon. The sequence continues at coordinate 2,186 of JAHLWV010000367.1, forward strand.
CTGTTGATCCTTTAGGGTTATTAGTGTGTAAGGATGGACCCGTATTTGATTCGAAAAATTTAAGACAAATGGGTGATTTTGGTAAATATAAAAGAGATTTTTCTGGTAAGAAAATTCCTTTAGATTAACATATAGGTATACTTATTATTTTATACAAATTTGATGTGAATGGAATCATCTGAATCTATTAATAATGAGAAAATTAAAAAGATCGCTCTTGCTATAATTACTTATCTCCTGAAGCATCCAAATACACCTCGCGAAAAGATTACTAATATTAAGGGAAAATATGCTAAAGAATTTAATTTTAATGAAGTATTAAAGAATGCAACAATACTAAGCTATTCAACTGAAGAAGAAAAACAAATTTTAACTCAATTATTAAGAAGACGAACTACACGAACACTTTCGGGGGTATCTGTAATAGCTATTATGACGAAACCGCTCCCATGTCCCGGAACATGTGTTTATTGCCCTGGTCAAGATTCCCAACCAGGTCAAAAAGTAGCTCAATCGTATACTGGTCAAGAACCGGCTGCGATGAGATCTATTCACAATAATTATGATGCTTACAGACAAGTTAAAAGTAGAATTGGGGATTTAGAAGCGATAGGTCATACGGTTGATAAAATCGAATTAATCGTAATGGGGGGAACCTTCTTATCTTCTGCTATTATTTATCAAGAAGAGTTCATTAAAGGGGCATATGAAGGAATTCTTGAAAAGAGAGTTAATACATTAGAAGAAGTAAAAAGATTGGCAGAAAAATCAAAAAGAAGATTAATAGGTTTAACAATTGAAACACGACCTGATTATTGCACAGAGCCATATGTTGATAGGATGCTAAATTATGGGGCTACTAGAGTAGAAATTGGAATACAGACCGTATTTGATGAAATTTATAAAAAAAATAACCGAGGTCATACAACTCAAGATAGTATTGATGCTATTAGGATTGCTAAAGATGCAGGCTTCAAAATAAATGCTCATATGATGCCAAATTTACCAGGATCTAACTTTGCTAAAGATCTTGAATCATTTGATATTCTATTTTCTCATCCAGAATATCGTCCGGATATGTTAAAAATCTACCCCTGTTTGGTAATTAA